>JANYGT010000291.1 GCA_025362355.1 Lacisediminihabitans sp.
GCCCGACGGCTCGCCCGTCGGGCGAGATGAAACGCGCGTGCTTCGACGAGAGTTCGTTGCGATCGTGGTCGACGGCGATGCCGAGGAATTCGAGCCCGGCGAGCGTTCGTCTCCGCAGCAGCGCGTTGTTCTCCCCGACGCCGGCCGTGAAGACCAGTGCGTCGAGCCCGCCGAGATGCGCGATGTAGGCGCCGATGTAGCGCCGGACGCGGTGACGATAGACGGCGAGCGCGTGCTCGGCGAGCTCGTCGCCCTTCGAGGCCGCCTCCTGCACCGTACGCATGTCGCCGTTGCCGGTGAGCCCGAGAAGGCCGCTTCGACGGTTGAGCAGGGTGTCGAGGTCGTCGAAGTCGAGGCCGGCCTGCCGATGGAGGTGGATGAGCACGGCCGCGTCGATATCGCCGGACCGGGTGCCCATGACGAGACCCTCGAGCGGTGTCATACCCATGCTTGTCTCGACCGAGCGTCCGCCGTCGATTGCCGCGACGGAGGCCCCGTTGCCGAGGTGGAGCACGATCGTCTTCAGGGATGCGAGCGGCCGCCCGAGGAAGACGGCCGTCTGCTCCGAGACGTATTTGTGTGATGTTCCGTGGAATCCGTAGCGTCTGACCGAATGCTTCTCGGCGAGCTCGGCGTCGATCGCGTAGGTGTACGCCGCCGCCGGGAGGGTCTGGTGGAACGCCGTGTCGAACACCGCGACCTGCGGCACCCCGGGCAGGGCCTTCATGGCGGCACGGATGCCGAGCAGATTAGCCGGGTTGTGGAGCGGCGCGAGGGCGGCGAGCCCGTCGATCTGGCGCTCGACCTCCTCGGTGATGAGCGTCGCCCGGTCGAAGAGTGACCCGCCGTGCACGACGCGGTGGCCGACGGCGGCGATCTCGCGACCGGTGCCGAGCTCTGCGAGCACCTTCCTCATCCCGGTCTCGTGATCCGGAACGTCGGAGCCGACCTCACCGATGCGCTCGACGAGTCCGCTCAGCAGCGACTCCTCCGATTCGACATCGATCAGCTGGTACTTGATCGACGACGAGCCGGAGTTGACGACGAAGATGGTGGTCATGAAGGCTCTCCGGCGATGGATGCGGCCTGGATCGCGGTGATCGCGACGGTGTTGACGATGTCCTGCACGAGTGCCCCACGCGACAGGTCGTTGATCGGCTTGCGGAGTCCCTGCAGCACCGGTCCGATGGCGACGGCGCCAGCGCTGCGCTGCACGGCCTTGTAGGTGTTGTTACCCGTGTTCAGGTCGGGGAAGATGAAGACGGTCGCCCGTCCGGCCACCTGGGAGCCCGGCATCTTCGACAGGCCGACCGCGGCATCCACCGCGGCGTCGTACTGGATCGGCCCCTCGACGAGCAGGTCGGGCCTGCGCTCCCGCACGAGTTTCGTCGCCGTCCGCACCTTCTCGACGTCGGCGCCGGCGCCCGACTCCCCCGTCGAGTAGGACAGCATCGCGATGCGCTGCTCGATGCGGAACTGTGCAGCCGTCGTCGCCGACGAGATCGCGATGTCGGCGAGCTGCTCGGCATTCGGATCCGGATTCACTGCGCAGTCCCCGTAGACCAGCACGCGATCCGCGAGGCACATCAGGAAGACGCTCGACACGATGGAGACACCCGGATTCGTCTTGATGATCTCGAAGCCCGGACGGATGGTGTGCGCCGTCGTATGCGTCGCCCCCGAGACCATTCCGTCGGCCAGCCCGAGATGCACCATCATGGTGCCGAAGTACGAGACATCCGTCACCGTCTCCCGCGCATCCTCGAGCCGCACGCCCTTGTGGCTGCGAAGGCGCACGTACTCCTCGGCGAAGCGCTCCCTCAGCTGCGGATCCCGCGTGCTCAGGATGGCGGCGGCCGAGATGTCGAGGCCGAGTTCCGTGGCCCTCGAGCGGATCTCACCCTCGTCTCCGAGGATCGTCAGCCTCGCGACCCCGCGACGCAACAGAGTGCTCGCGGCGCGGAGGATGCGATCATCCTCCCCCTCCGGCAGAACGATGTGGCGCTGGTCGGAGCGTGCGCGGTCGAGGAGGTCGTATTCGAACATCAGGGGGGTCACGACATCCGACCGGCTGACGTCGAGGAGCCTGAGAAGCGTCGCGGCATCGACGTGCTGTTCGAACAGGGCGAGCGCGGTGTCGTACTTGCGTTGCGAATCGGCGGCGAGTCGACCGCGGGTCTGGGTTATTCGGAGGGCCGTGTCATAGGTGCCGAGTGAGTTGCGGATGATGGGGAGCGAGTTGTCGAGCCCGTCGATGAGCAGCGCGATCTGCGGCAGCAGGTCGAATCCACCGTTCAGGATGATGCCGGAGACCGAGGGGAACGTCTCGGAGGCATTCGCCATCAGCACGGCGAGCAGCACGTCGGCTCGGTCGCCGGGCACGACGATGACGGCGCCCTCGATGAGGCGGGTGAGCACGTTCTCCATCGACATCGCCGCAACGACGACCCCGAGTGACTCGCGTTGAAGCGCCTCGACGTCGCCCTTGATGAGCGTTCCCTCGACGGCCTCCATGATGGCCGCGACAGTCGGCGCGATGAGCAGGCGATCCTCGGGGATGGCCCACACCGGCAGGGTATCGACCGCGCTGGACTCGAGCTCGCCCCGGTGAGCCGCATGCTCAAACGCCTCGGATACGCGGGCTACGACGTCGTCCATGAGCGTTGGATCGACGCGGTTGGCGACGATCGCGATGACCGAGGCGTGTGCGCTTCCGAGCTCGGTGAGCGCGATCTCGGCGACCTGCCGCACCTCGTCGGCCGTGCGCGCGCCGTGTTCGTCCGCCTGCTGCCCGCCGAGCACGAGCAACACCGGGGCTCCGAGATTCGCTGCGATCCTGGCGTTGAATCCGAGCTCGGTCGGGCTGCCGACATCCGTGTAGTCCGACCCGAGGATGACGACGGCGTCGCACTGCCTCTCGACCGCCTTGTAGCGGGAGACGATCTCGCTGAGGGCGGCATCCGGATCGTCGTGGACGTCTTCATAGCTGACCCCGACGCACTCGTCGTAGCCGAGACCGACGCCGTCGTGGGCGAGCAGCATCTCGAGCACGTAGTCGCGCTCGTCGCTCGAGCGCGCCACCGGCCGGAACACGCCGACGCGTTCCGCCTCGTGGCTGAGGGTGTCGAGCACCCCGAGCGCGACGGTCGACTTGCCGGTGTGTCCTTCGACGGACGTGATGTAGATGCTGCGAGCCACGGTGCCAGCCTAGGTCGCGCGACTGGTCGCGCGGTGGGACCTTCGGCAGGCGGCATCCACCTCCGCTCCTTCCGAAAACGCAGGAGAATCTCGGGATTTCGAGCAAGAAGTGACCGTTTTGCTGCGGAGAGGCAAATACTCCTGCGTTTTCGGAACGGCGGAAGGCGGAAAGGATGTCGCGCGACC
>JANYGT010000069.1 GCA_025362355.1 Lacisediminihabitans sp.
TGTCTTCGACCAGTTCGACATCGTGGCTGATGACGATCAGTCCGCCCTGGAAGTTCTTCAGGAATTCACGCAGCCAGACGACCGAGTCGGCATCGAGGTGGTTGGTCGGCTCGTCGAGAAGCATCGTGTCTGCGCCGGAGAACAGGATGCGTGCGAGCTCGATACGCCGCCGTTGGCCACCGGAGAGGGTCGAAAGGGGCTGATCGAGGATGCGGTCCGGGAGGCTGAGGTTGCTGGCGATGGATGCGGCCTCGGCCTCGGCGGCGTACCCGCCGAGCGCCATGAAGCGGTCCTGGAGCTCGCCGTACTGCTTCATCGCCTTCGCCGAGACCTTCTCGTCGGCGTCGCCCATGTCGAGCGCGGTCTTCTCCATGCCGATGACGAGCTGGCCGAGGCCGCGGGCATCGAGGATGCGGGTACGGGCTAGGTCTTCCGGATTGCCGGACCGCGGATCCTGCGGGAGGTATCCGATCTCTCCCGTCGAGTCGATGGTGCCGCCCGTGGCGAGTTCCTCACCGGCGAGCACCTTCGTGAGGGTGGTCTTACCGGCCCCGTTGCGTCCGACGAGTCCGATCTTGTCGCCCCGCTCGACCCGGAACGTGACGTCCTCCATGAGCATGCGCGCACCGACGCGCAGTTCGAGGTCATGCACGCTGAGCACAGGCAGAGTCCAATTGTTTTAGTCGTCTCGCGACAACGGGAGGGAGGGGGTTGGCCTCTAGTATAAATCGTGGGGCCCGCTCTCACCGCCGCGTGCCTGCCCACAGCCCTCCAGAGGAGAACCCATGTCTACCCTGACCCTGGCTCTTGCCCGCCCGACTCTCGCCGATCGGTTGCTCCGGCGCACTCTCGTGACGGATGTCGCGCTCGTCGCCGCCGGCACAGCGCTCACGGCCGCCGCGGCTCAGCTGGTGATCCCGCTCTGGCCGGTTCCGATCACCGGGCAGACCTTCGCTGTGCTGCTCGTCGGCACTGTTCTCGGCCCGGTTCGCGGCGCGATCTCGATGGCTTTCTATCTCGTTCTCGGTGTCGTCGGGCTCCCGATCTTCGCCGCCGGCGGTCACGGTGGTCTGTTCACGTCCACTTCCGGCGGTTTCGTCGTGGGGTTCATCTTCGCTGCGGCGCTCGTCGGCTGGCTCGCCCAGCGCACCTGGGACCACCGCATCCTCGGCACGTTCGTCTCCTTCGCGGCAGGTACGGCCGTCATGTACGCCTTCGGCCTCCCGTGGCTGTACACGGTGCTGTCGACCTTCCCGCCGGCCACGATGACGCAGTTCTTCGGCACGACGAATGTGCTGCAGGCGACTATCGTCGGCGGAATGCTGCCGTTCCTGCTCGGTGATCTGCTCAAGGCGATCGTGGCCGCTGCACTGCTGCCGCTGAGCTGGAAGCTCGTGAATCGCGCTGATCGCGGGGATCGCGCCTAGTCACGGCGATCACGCGGATCGCGCCCGGTTGCGCTGATCGCCGGGATTGCGGGGATCGGGCCCGGGGTCAGTCAGATCGACATGTTCGTTTCGGTGTTGGCACTTCAGCGTGACATAACCGTGAAGTGACACGGGGATCGCTCTTCTCCCCCACACAGCACCAACCGCTCGCACAGCCATACCCTTGCTGCCACTACGGCGTGACGTCACCGGGAAGTGACATGGTCGAAACTCGCGTGTGCACGACGACGACTGGCCGCACCACAGCGACCGACTCGACGACAACTTCATCGGACTGCTCGAGCGCCAGTCTCGCGCACGGCGTCGACCCGGACGATCCGTGGCTGAGCCACGAAAAGAACTGAGCCACGAGATTAAATGTGCGAGCTACATCGAGAAGCCGAGCGCCCTCATCATGTCGCGACCGTCGTCGGTGATCTTCTCCGGACCCCACGGCGGCATCCAGACCCAGTTGATCCGAAATTGATCGACGATGCCATCGAGCGCCTGCGCCGTCTCCTCTTCGATCACATCGGTGAGGGGACAGCCGGCCGAGGTCAGCGTCATGCTGATGATGAGCGCTTTGTACTCTTCGTCCCAGGTGAGGTCGTAGATCAGGCCGAGGTCGACGACGTTGACACCGAGCTCCGGGTCGACGACATCCTTCAAGGCTTCCTCGACCTGGTCGAAGAACTTCGGTTCCAGCGCGACAGCCACGGTCAGTTCACCGACGTGGCGCTGGGGGCGTCGGTCAGGAAGCGGTCGTAGCCCTCGTTCTCGAGACGGTCGGC
>JANYGT010000072.1 GCA_025362355.1 Lacisediminihabitans sp.
GGCGGCTCGACCTATCGGAAGGCCGCGGAGGCCTACGCGGACGGTATCTGGACGAACAACCGGGATGCTGTCACCGGACTGTTCCACTTCGACAGCGACCACACCCAGGTCATCGAGCAGGCCGCGATGACCCAGATCTACGCCGTGCTCGCCTGGTCGCCTTCCGACTGGCGCCACCTCTCCTGACCCGACCGGAGCCACACGAGAATCACAACCGGAGACCGAGTCGATGGAGACACGAATGAAGATACGCATACAGAGATTCATGCTCGTCTCGGTGGCAGTGGTGGCAAGCGCGATACTCTTCACGCCCTCCGCCGCGACCGCAGCCGTTGCGCCCTCGGCTCCCGCGCCGACGGGACAGACGACATCGATGGACCGGGCCAACGCGAAGACGGCTGCTGATGAACTCATGTCGTCGTACGACCCGGTGAAGGCATGGTGGCCGTCGAGCTGGTGGAATTCGGCTGTCGCGGTGCAGACGATCGTGGATTACATGCATCGCACGGGTGACCGGCGATACCTTCCCCAGGTCGACAACACCTTCGAAAAAGACAAAGGGGTGTTTCCGGCCGGCGAACTCTCCGGCGACGCGCTTCTCGGTGACTTCACGAGCCGGGCGATCGACGACTCGGCCTGGTGGGGGCTCACCTGGGTGAGTGCATACGACCTCACCGGCAACCGGAAATACCTTGATGAGGCCGTCATCATCGCGAAGTACGTCGACGGCTACTGGGATACCTCGACCTGCGGCGGCGGGGTGTGGTGGAACGCCGAGAAGACCTATAAGAACTCGATCACCAACGGTCTCTACGTGCGCCTCACCGCAGAGCTTCACAACCGGATGCCCGGCGACACACTCTGGCTCGGTAAGGCGAAAACCGGGTCGGACTGGCTATCCGGGAGTGGTCTGATCAACGCGGATGGCCTCGTGAACGACGGCCTCACCGACGGCTGCGCGAACAACGGGCAGACGGTCTGGAGTTACAACCAGGGGCTCGCGATCGGCGCAGGGCTCGAGGTGTGGCGGGCGACCCACGACCCGTCGGTGCTCTCGACCACCCGTCGCCTCGCCGACGCCGCCATCGCCTCTCCCCTGCTCGTTACAAACGGGATCCTCTCAGAGTCATGCGATGTCACATCCACCACCTGTGACGACAACGGCAAGCAGTTCAAGGGCGTCTTCATGCGGTACCTGATGGATGCCGCCGACACCACGCGCGACCCGCGCTACCGGTCGTTCATCCGCACACAGGCGACTTCGATCTGGACCGCGGATCGGCACGGCTCCCAGCTCGGCGAGCGCTGGTCCGGCGCGGATGATGCGGCCTTCCCGAATGCGTTCGACTGGCGCACCCAGGCGAGCGCTCTCAGCGCGCTGATCGCGGTCATCCCGCAACACGGGCACTGAGCGCGATCCACTGAAACCGAAGGGCCGGTCTTCGCGGAGACCGGCCCTTCGTATGTGGCTCCTCAGGCTCGGGACACCCGCAGCGTCACCAGTTGGAACGGCCTCAGCTCGAGTTCGGCAGTCCAGGCGACCGGCGCGGCACGAAGGGAGGGCGCGGGCTCGAGACGACGCTCGAGCAGGTCTGTCTCGCAGATCTCCGAGACGTCGAAGTCGAATGACACGGAGGCGCGAACCCGGGTGCCGAGGGATTCGTAGAGCCGCACGACGAGGTCTCCCGATCCGTCTTCCGCCAGTTTGACCGCTTCGACGACGACAGCGGGCGAGTCGACGATCACGAGTGGCGCGACAACCGGTGCCGTGGCCTGCCTGAGCGGCAGGTTCAGCCGATAGCCTTCCCGCACCGCATCCGCGATGCCGGCCCCTACGGTGAACGACGCCGTGAACGACTGGGCGCCCTGATCCGCCTCCGGGTCGGGAAAGAGCGGAGCGCGCAGCAGCGACTGGCGAACGAGCGTCGTCGAACCGCCGCCGGGCCTCTGCTGCCGGCTGATGTCGTGCCCATAACTGCCGTCGTTGGCCACGGCGACGCCGAATCCGGGTTCGCCGACGTGCACCCAGCGGTGCGCGCTGGTCTCGAATCGGGCGGCATCCCAGGAGGTGTTCTCGTGGGTCGGGCGGTACACGTGGCCGAACTGGATCTCCGAGGCTGCTCGCTCCGCCAGCACATCCACCGGAAAGGCGAGCTTCAGCATCTTCTGACGTTCGTGCCAGTCGACCTCGCTGCGGATCTCGATGCTCGCACTTCCGGCGCGGAGAGTGAATTTCTGTGCAATGGTCGACGATCCGAACGACCGGGTCACCTGGATGGTCACCCGCTCGACATCATCCTCGAGCACATCGATCGAATCGACACCGTCGATCACCTCACCGTGCCTTCGGTAATACTCGTCGATGTCCCACGCCTCCCACTGGTTCGGGATGTCGCGGAACAGTTGGAGCTCGGCCGCGAACGCCCCCGGCGCGACCGATTCGCGGCCCGTAGCGAGCTCGACGGCAGAGCGGATGCGCCCGGAGAGATCCAGTTCGAACCGCGCGCGATCCGTGGCGAGCACGTAGCCGTCGGCATGGCGCTCGAGCGAGACGGTCCCCGTCGACTCGGCAGCGCCGGAGCCGAGCGGGGGGACGCCGTCGATCGCAAATGGTCCCGCGTTGAACGACGGGCTGCGCTCGAGCACACCGGGCGGCGGCGGGCTGCCGAACGCGAGGAACGCCTCCGCGATCAGTTGTTCGAGTTCCTGCTCGATTCGCGCATACTCCGCCTCGGCCTGTCGGTAGACCCACGCTATGGATGTCCCAGGGAGGATGTCGTGGAACTGCTGCAACAGCACGACCCGCCAGATCGCGGCGAGCCGCTCGGCCGGGTACACCGCGCCGAACCGGATGCTGGCGGTGGCCGCCCACAGTTCGGCCTCGCGGAGCAGACTCTCACTTCGACGATTGCCCCGCTTCGTCCGCGCCTGCGATGTATAGGTGCCGCGATGGAACTCGAGATACAGCTCTCCCGACCACACCGGCGGGTCGGGATATTCGGCTTCCGCACGCTCGAAGAATTGCTGCGGCGCTGCGATCTCCACGGTCGGCGACCCCTCGAGCGATCGGGTGATGCCGGCCGCGGCGGTCATCTCCCGCGTCGGGCCCCCTCCCCCGTCGCCATATCCGAACGGCACGAGCGAGCTGTTCGCTCGCCCCTTCTCCGCGTAGTTGGTCTCAGCCCGAGCGAGGTCGGCGGCCGAGAGATCCGAGTTGTAGGTATCGACCGGGGGGAAATGGGTGAAGATGCGCGTGCCGTCGATCCCCTCCCAGAGAAAGGTGCTGTGCGGGAAGACGTTGGTCTCGTTCCACGAGATCTTCTGGGTGAGGAAGTACTTCGAGCCGGCCGCGGCGACGATCTGGGGCAGAGCGGCCGAATACCCGAACGAATCGGGGAGCCATACCTCGAGTGGATCGACACCGAACTCGCGAAGAAAGAATCCTTTGCCCGCGACGAATTGCCGGGTCATCGACTCCCCAGAGACCAGGTTCGTGTCGGATTCGACCCACATGCCGCCGACCGGCACGAAACGACCCTCCGCCACTCGCTCACGGATGCGGCTGAAGAGCTCGGGATAGAACTCCTTCATCCAGGCGAACTGCTGAGCAGAGGAACAGGCGAAGACGAACCCGGGGTCGTCATCCATCAACTGCAGCACATTCGAGAAGGAGCGAGCGCACTTGCGAATCGTCTCCCGAACCGGCCAGAGCCAGGCCGAGTCGATATGTGCGTGCCCGACGGCCGTGACGCGATGGGCCGTCGCGGATGCCGGTGCGGCGAGGACAGCGGCGAGCGCCGAACGACCGAGGCCTGCAGAGCCGGCGATGTCGGTCGGATCCATGACGTCGATTGCCCGTTCGAGCGCGGTCTCGATCTCCGCGACCCGCGGCTGTGACTGCGGGAGCTCGATCATCAGACCGGCAAGGGCGGTGAACTCCTGCCGGAGCTTCCAGACCTCCTCGTCGAGAAGTGCGAGCTGCAGATTCCTCAGGGCATAGATCGGGGCTGCGCCAGCGGTCGCCTTGTCGCCCATCGGCGTCGGCCGGGTGAATCCCCCCTCCGCGACATCCGGATTCGACGCAGCCTCGACGTAGATGTCGACCCGACGCTCGTCGACGATCGGTACGTAGGAATTGAACGGCTCTACCGCTTTGATGAGCGCCCCGTCCGATGAGTAGACAAGACCCTCGGCCTGGAATCCGGCCTGGCCGGCCGTGAAGCCCAGGTCGACGAGTACCTCGACTCGCGTGCCTGGTGCATGCCAACCGGCGGGGATCGTTCCGGTGACGTGGAACCAGGTCGTGCCCCAGGGCTTGCCCCACGGCTGTCCGATCGCGAACGGTACGAAGGTCTGCCGCACCGCGTCGGCGAACGAAACCGGTTCGTCGGGCACCTCCCACGCTTCGACGACGACCGGTTGCCGGTCGCGGTAAATCGCGGGCTCGATCCTCTCGAGCACGAAGCGGGCGATGCGGGCGCGGACGAGTGCTGAATTGTTGTGCATTACGGATCTTTCCGGTTCGAGCGGTTCATCCTTTGACGGCACCGGCCAGAGCCGATCCGCCGCCGAGAACCCGGGATGTGAATACATAGAGTGCGAGCACCGGCACGGAGTAGACGAGTGAGAACGCGGCGAGTTGCCCGTACGCGACGGCTCCGTACTGGCCGAAGAAGGCGAAGATGCTGACAGCCGCCGGTTGCAGGTCCGGACTGAGAAGCAACACGAACGGCACGAAGAAATTGCCCCACGCCTGCACGAAGATGAAGATGAAGACCACTGCGATTCCGGGCCGCATCAGCGGTACGACGACCCGCGTGAGAGTACTCATCATCGAGGCCCCATCGATCCAGGCCGCTTCTTCGAGCACGATCGGCACCGAGTCCATGAAGTTCTTCATCATCCAGATGGCCATCGGGAGGCTCGTCGCGGACATGAAAAGGATGATGCCCGGCAGGGAGTCGATGAGGTCGAACGCCACGAACAGGCTGTACACCGGAACCATCATCGCGGTGATCGGCAAGCCGGTGCCGAACAGGATGCCGTAGAGGAATGGTTTGTTCACCCGCATCCGGTAGCGCGAGAGCGGGTAGGCCGCGAGCACAGCGACGACGACCGTCACGATCGCACAGCCGCCGGACAGGATGACGCTGTTGAGCAGCGGGATGAAGGTGAGTGTCGGCGTGAGTATCTTCCCGAAGTTGTCGAGCGTCCATCCGTCCGGCCACTTGAGGGTGAGACTCGCCGCCGGATCGAACGACGCGACGACCAGCCAGAGCAGCGGGAGAGCGAAACAGATGCCGATGATCACGAGCACGCTGTTCGACACTCGACGCATGGCTCTTCCGCCCGGGGACGTGAGCCCGCTCATCAGTCGACCTCCGGCTTTAGCGCTCGGATGTAGATGACGGAGAAGACGGCGCCCACCAGAAGCAGCACGGTCGCGATCGCCGTTCCGAGCCCGAGTTGCGAGAACTTGAAGGCCTCCTGGTAGGCGAGCACCGGAAGCGTCGAGCTCTCCGTGCCGGGCCCTCCGCCCGTCATGACGAAGATGAGGGTGAACACCGAGAGCGTCTGCAGGGTGGTGAGCATCAAGTTGGTGCTGATGCTGCGCCGGATGAGCGGGAGCGTGATGTAGACCAGCCGCTTGACCCCGCTCGCCCCGTCCATCGACGCCGACTCCTGCACGTCGTCAGGCACGTCCGAC
>JANYGT010000087.1 GCA_025362355.1 Lacisediminihabitans sp.
ATCTTCGCCTCCAAGCGCGCTCGCCAGATCAACGACTACTATGCCGATCTTCACGAGGGAAGCCTCTTCGACAACGTCGGACCGCTCGTCGATTCCACCATCGACGACAAGCCGCTGTCGGTGGCCATGCACGAGATCAACGAGAACAAGCTCACCGTCACGGCCATGGCCGAGCCGGTCGAGTAGCCCCGACCACAGTCGACAGAGTGCAGTGTCCCCGGTGAACGTGGTCGTCGGCGTCACCGGTGGCATCGCCGCCTATAAGGCTGTCGGAGTGATCCGGTCGCTGGTGCTCGCCGGTCACGACGTTCATGTCGTCGCCACCGAGGCCGCCCTTCGTTTCGTCGGCAAGCCGACCCTGGAGGCGATCAGTCGCAACGTCGTCAACACGGATCTCTACGAGGGTGTCGCCGAGGTGCGTCACGTTGCCATCGGCCAGGCTGCCGACCTCATCATCGTCGCTCCGGCGACGGCGAACACCATCGCGAAGCTCGCCGCCGGCATCGCCGACGACCTGCTCGGAAACACCATCCTCGCGAGTCGCGCCCCGATCGTGATCGCTCCGGCGATGCACACGGAGATGTGGCAGAACCCGGCAACCGTCGCCAACGTCGCGGTGCTCCGCTCCCGCGGGATCACGATCATCGGACCGGCGACCGGCCAGCTCACCGGCGCCGACTCCGGCCCCGGTCGGCTCGAGGAACCCGAACGCATCGTCGCCGAGGCGCTCGCTGTGCTTCGGCCGAAAGACTTCGCCGGGCGCCGAGTGCTCGTCTCTGCCGGGGGTACCCGCGAACCCCTCGATCCGGTTCGGTACATCGGAAATCGATCGAGCGGCAAACAAGGTGTCGCACTCGCGACAGCAGCGGCCGCACGCGGTGCCGTGGTCACGCTGATCGGCGCGAATCTCGAGGTCGCGGTACCCTCCTCGGTCACGCTGATCGCTGTCAGCTCGACCCTTGAGCTCGCCGAGGCGACGACGCGGGAGTCCGCGGAGGCGCAGCTCGTGATCATGGCGGCCGCCGTCGCCGACTATCGGCCAGAGGATGTGCAGCCCACAAAGATCAAGAAAGACCAGCAGGGCGAGCGGATGACGCTCGAACTGGTGCGTAATCCCGACGTGCTCGCCACCCTCGCGGCGACCCGACGGGCCGGTCAGGTCATCGTGGGTTTCGCGGCGGAGACCGAATCCGATCCGACAGCCCTCCTAGAACTCGGACGAGCGAAGATCGCCCGGAAGGGCAGCGACTATCTGGTCCTCAACACGGTCGGCTGGACGGAAGGTTTCGCCACCGAGGAGAACACCGTCGTGGTCGTCGATCGGGCCGGAGCTATAGTGATGGAGGCCTCGGGCAGCAAGGCGTCGGTGGCCGATCGCATACTCGACGTGCTCGCCTGACGGGGCGAAGTTCATCGTCCGACCCCACCCCTGGAATCCTCATGAGCGCAGCATCCACCCCCCTCCGCCTGTTCACCTCTGAGTCGGTGACCGAGGGGCACCCCGACAAGATCTGCGACCAGATCTCCGACAGCATCCTCGACGCCCTCCTGACCGTCGATCCCCACAGCCGGGTCGCCGTCGAGACGCTCGTCACGACGGGCCTCGTCCACGTCGCCGGCGAGGTGACGACCTCCGGGTACGTGGACATCCCGAGCATCGTTCGCGAGCGCATCTGGAACATCGGGTACAACTCGTCCGACGTCTGGTTCGACGGCCGATCCTGTGGCGTCTCGGTCTCCATCGGCGGCCAGTCACCCGACATCGCCCGGGGAGTGGATGGCGCGTTCGAGAGCCGAGAGGAGTCGAGCCTCGACGAACTCGACCAGCAGGGCGCCGGCGACCAGGGCATCATGTTCGGCTACGCGACGACCGAGACTCCGGAGTTCATGCCGGTGCCGATCTGGCTCGCCCATCGCATGGCCGAGCGTCTCGCCGAGGTTCGCAAAAGTGGCGAGGTCGACTACCTCAGGCCCGACGGCAAGACCCAGGTGACCGTCGGATACGACGGCATCGTGCCGCGCACCGTCGGCACCGTCGTCGTCTCCACCCAGCACTCGCCGAACGTCAGCACGCAGATGCTCCGCGCCGAGATGGAAGAGCTCGTCATCCGCCCGGTGCTCGCGAGGGTCGAACTCGACAGCGACGCAACGCGCGTGCTGATCAACCCGACCGGGCGCTTCGAGATCGGCGGACCGCAGGGCGATGCCGGGCTCACGGGTCGCAAGATCATCGTGGACACCTACGGTGGCGCCAGCCGACACGGCGGTGGGGCGTTCAGCGGAAAAGACCCGTCGAAGGTCGACCGCTCGGCTGCCTACGCGATGCGCTGGGTCGCGAAGAACGTCGTCGCGGCGGGTCTCGCCGACCGGCTCGAGGTGCAGGTCGCCTACGCGATCGGCACGGCGTCTCCGGTCGGGCTCTATGTCGAGTCGTTCGGAACCGCTCACGTCGACGAGGATTCCATCATCACCGCCATCCGTGAGGTCTTCGATCTCCGTCCGGCGGCGATCATCCGCGATCTCGACCTGCTGCGCCCCATCTACGCCGCGACGGCGTCCTACGGCCACTTCGGCCGCGAACTCCCCGAATTCACCTGGGAGCGCCTCGACCGCATCGACGCACTGCGCAGCGTCGCCGGACTCTAGCCGATGACGGCGGGCTCGCCACCGGCCGTGCCGCCCGTCGTGCCCTCGCCGGTGCCTGAGCGCGTGCCCGGGTCGTCGTCGGCAGAATCGGCTGCGAGCGTTCGGCCCCACGCCACGATGGTCGCCCGGGTGATGATCGACTCGACGCTGCCGCAGCTCGACCGTCTCTTCGACTACAGCATCCCCGATCGGCTGCTCGACGAGGCGGTTCCGGGTGTGCGAGTTCGCGTGCCACTGCGCTCGATCGGTCGGATCGCCGAGGGGTTCATCGTCGAGCTCACGCCGCCCGGCGACTATCGCGGTGCGCTGAGCGAACTCGATGCGGTGCTCTCCCCGGTGCGCGTGCTCACCCCGGAGGTCTGGGCGCTCGCCCGCCGCGTGGCCGACCGCGCGGCCGGAACGGCGAGCGACGTCATCCGTCTCGCCGTCCCGAAACGCCAGGTGCGGGTCGAGAAGGCCTGGCTCGCCGCCGAATCGACTGCAGTCGAGGCCGTGTCGGCCGCTGAGATCCAGAACTATGACGTCGCGAAGATCGACGCCGCCATCGCCTCCGCTGGACGACTCGCGCTGGATGCCGTCCCGACGGTCGCGCAACTCCCCGGCGGCCGGTGGGTCGGTCGCTGGGCCATCACCATGGCGGCGCTGGCGACCCGGGCGCTGGCGAGCGGCGGGTCGGCCATCCTCGCCGTGCCCGACTACCGCGACCAGCAGCAGCTCGTTGCCGCCCTCGGCGCTGTGCTGCCGCACGACCGGATCGTCTCGCTCGACGCGCGGCAGTCGAATCCGGATCGCTACCGCTCCACCCTCGCCTGCCTTGGCGACGAGCCCCTCGCGATCGTCGGAAACCGCTCGGTCGTCTACGCCCCGGCGAGAAAGCTCGCCCTCATCGCGATCTGGGATGACGGTGATCCGCTGCATGCGGAGCCGCTGAGTCCCTACGTTCACACGAGGGACGCGGCCCTCGTCCGACAGGAGCAGCAGCACAGCGCGCTCGTCTTCCTCGGCCACTCGCGAAGCTCCGATGTGGAGCGCCTCGTCGAGATCGGCTGGGTCGAGTCCCTGCCGCCGACGCGCGCCTACCTGCCGAAAGTCATCCCGACGGCGCAACAGCAGTCGCAGGACCGTCTCGCCGCCCAGGCACGCATCCCCTCGAGTGCCTGGCGAGAGGTGCGGGTCGGGCTCGAACACGGATCGGTGCTCGTGCAGGTCGCCCGTCCGGGCTATGCACCCCGTCTCGCCTGTGTCGACTGCGGAGAATCGGCCCGGTGCGCGAACTGCGAGGGGCCGCTCGGGATGAAGACCGCTCGAGCGGTTCCGTCCTGCCAGTGGTGCGGGCGGATCGCCGGCAACTGGGTCTGCTCGAACTGCGAGGGCACGAAGCTCCGTCTCGTCGGGCAGGGCTCCGGGCGAACCGCAGACGAACTCGGCCGCGCATTCCCCGGCGTGCGCGTCATCGTCGCAGACGGCGACCATCCGGTCGTGACGGTCGGCGCCGAGCCGGCGCTCGTGGTCGCGACCCGCGGGGCCGAGCCGATCGCCGACGGGGGATACCGAGCGGTGCTGCTACTCGACGGAGAGCGGATGCTCGCTCGCGAGAGCCTGCGCGTCGGCGAGGACTGCCTCCGCTGGTGGTCCAACGCGATCGCCCTCGCAGCCCCGGGGGCGACGACGGTCCTCGTCGGCGTCGGCGGAGCCCTCGCCTCGGCGCTGGCGACCTGGCGCCTCTCGGCATATGCGCGCTCGGAGCTCGACGATCGGCGCCGCCTGCGCTTCCCGCCGGCGATCCGGGTCGCGACGGTCACCGGCGATCCGGCGTCAGTCGAGCGCGCGGTGGCGGCGGTCGGCGGCATCGAGAGGGTCGACGTGCTCGGGCCGGTGGAGGTCGACCTCGCCGCACCCGGAGCCCGCGGCGAGCGCGCGATCGTGCGGTTCGACTACGCGGAGGGTGCTGCCGTGGCATCCGCCATCCGTGCCGAGACGATCCGCAACGCGACCGGTCGACGCAAGCGGGTGACGACGACCGCCCCCCGACCGGCACTGCCTACACTGAAGGTGCGCTTCGACGACACGGAGCCTTTCGACCAGTGATCGAGCGATGATCCTTTTTGCCACGAACCTTCCCCTTACAGGCGCGCGCCCATGAGTGACCTGGAAATCGTCTTCGCCGGCAGCCCGGCCGCCGCGGTCCCGAGCCTCCAGGCACTCACCGCCTCCCGACACGAGATCCTCGCCGTTCTCACGCGCGAGGATTCGCCGCAGGGACGCAAGCGAGTGCTGACGCAGACTCCGGTGGCGGATGCCGCCGACCAGCTCGTGCTGCCGACGATCAAAGCGAATCGACTGGCCGGGGCCGCGACCGACCGGCTCGTCGCCCTCCAGCCCGACCTCGGTGTCATCGTCGCCTACGGCGGTCTCGTGCGCGAACCGCTGCTCTCCGCCCCGCGGCTCGGCTGGATCAACCTGCACTTCTCACTGCTTCCGCGCTGGCGGGGTGCCGCCCCCGTCCAGCGCGCGATCATGGCCGGCGACGAGGTCACCGGCGCATCCGTGTTCCAGCTCGTTCCAGAACTGGATGCCGGCGACGTCTTCGGCCACCTGACGCAGTCGATCGGGGCGAGGGAGACATCCGGTCACCTGCTCGACTCGCTCTCGCTGTCCGGCGCGGAACTGCTTGTGAGGGTCGTCGACGCGATCGCGGATGGCACGGCCCACGCCATCTCTCAGCAGGGTGACGTGACGCTCGCGCCGAAGCTCACCATCGACGATGGCCATATCGACTTCACCGCCCACGCGAGCACGGTCGACTCACTGATTCGGGGCGTCACTCCCGAGCCCGGAGCCTTCGCGATGATCGACGGGCAGCGGGTCAAGGTGCTCGACGCGTCCATCGCCCGAGACAGCGCCCGGCTCGAGCCCGGTGCCATGGCCCTCCAGGATCGCCGGGTGCTCGTCGGCACGGCGAGCGACCCGATCGAACTGCTCGTCGTGCAGCCCGCGGGGAAGACCGCGATGACGGCCGCGGACTGGTGGCGGGGACGGCCGTCCGGCGAGAGCGTGGTCGCATCGTGAGCATCCAGCCCGCCCGTCGCGTCGCGTACGAGGTCATCACGGCGGTGCGCACCTCGGATGCCTACGCGAACCTCCTGCTTCCGGTGAAGCTCGAGCGCGCGAAGCTGGGAGCACAGGATGCCGCCCTCGCGACCGAGCTGACCTACGGTACGCTTCGCCGGCAGGGCTACTACGACGCCGTGATCTCGCTCGTGGCGAATCGGCCGACGAACGAGATCGACGAGGCCATCCTCGACGTGCTCCGGCTCGGCGCGCACCAGCTTCTGTCGATGCGGGTCGCCCCGCACGCCGCAGTCGACGAGGCCGTGTCGCTCGCGAAAGAGGTCGGATCGCGCTCGGCAACCGGGTTCGTCAACGGCGTTCTGCGTACGATCACCCGCAGCACCCCCGACGAGTGGCGCGACCGGGTGATGGCGAATCCGCGGAACGCTGACGAACGGCTCTCGCTCGAGCACTCGCATCCGATCTGGATCGTGCAGGCCTTTCGTCGGGCACTCGCTGCCGAGGGTCGCGAAGACGAGCTCGAGCAGCTTCTCGAGGCCGACAACTTCGCGCCGCGGGTGAGTCTCGTCGCGCTCCCGGGGCTCGCGAAGGTCTCGGAGATCCGCGGTGATCGCGCGGCCGACTACTCGCCGATCGCCGGGATGAGCGACGGGGGAGACCCGGCGCTCCTACCCGCCGTTCACGAGGGGAGGGCTCGCGTTCAGGACGAGGGCTCGCAACTCGCCGCCCTCGCCCTGAGTCGCGCGCGCCCGATCGAGCCGGGGGAGCGCTGGCTCGACCTCTGCGCCGGGCCCGGGGGCAAGGCTGCACTTCTCGCCGCCGAGGCTGCGGCCGGTGGGGCGACGCTGATCGCGAACGAGGTGACCCCGGCGAGGGCCGATCTGGTGCGAAAGGCTGTCTCCGTCTTCCCCGATCCGCCTCAGCTTCTCGTCGAAGACGGCCGTCTGCTCGGTGAGCGGCTCGCGGGGCAGTTCGACCGCATACTGCTCGATGCCCCGTGCACCGGGCTCGGGGCCCTCCGACGACGTCCGGAGGCACGCTGGCGCAAACAGCCGAAAGACGTGCCGGAGCTCTCAGAACTGCAGGGCGAGCTGCTCGCGAGCGGCCTGCGCGCGCTCAAGCCGGGCGGCATCCTCGCCTACGTCACCTGCTCGCCGCACCTTGCGGAGACCGTTGCGGTGGTGTCCAGCGCCCTGAAGGACACACCGGATGTCTCCCGCCTCGACACGTCCGCGGTGCTCGCGGCGGTGACGAAACATCCGCTCGAGCTCGGCGACACGACCGACGGACACGTGCAGCTCTGGCCGCACCGCCACGGCACCGACGCGATGTTCATCGCCCTGCTGCAGCGCGCGCTCTAGGCTGGCGAGCATGGCTGCCACTTCGTCACGAGTCCGGATCAACCCGAGCATCCTGACCGCCGACTTCGCGAACCTCGAGCACGAGCTCGGGCGCATCGCAACAGCCGACCTCGTGCACGTGGACGTGATGGACAACCACTTCGTGCCGAACCTCACCTTCGGACCCCGGATGGTCGAATCGCTGCAGCGGGTGTCGACGATCCCCCTCGACATCCACCTGATGATCGACGATCCGGACCACTGGGCGCCCGGCTATGCCGAGGCCGGCGCGTACTCGGTGACCTTTCACGCGGAAGCGGTGAAGGATGCCGTCGCCCTCGCCCGCAGACTGCGCGACATCGGGGCCCGCGCCGGCATCGCGGTGAAACCGCAGACCCCGATCGAGCCGTACCTCGAGCTGCTGCCCGATTTCGACCAGGTGCTCGTGATGACCGTGGAGCCAGGATTCGGCGGCCAGAGCTTCATGGAAGAGACGATGCCGAAGCTCGCCGTGCTGGCGGATGCCGTCGCGAAGTCCGGTCTCGACATCTGGCTGCAGGTGGATGGCGGCATCAACGAGCACACCATCGTGACGGCCGCCGAGGCCGGCGCGAACACCTTCGTCGCCGGGTCGAGCGTCTTCAACGCCGGCGATCCGGCCGCGCAGATCGCGACGCTGCGCGCCGCGGCCGAGGCGCACGCGCACTGAGCCGCGAGGAACGCACTCCGTTCGGTCTGCTTGAATTGACGCATGAGTGATTTCAACAAGACCAAGCCGGAGATCGACTTCTACGAGGGCGAGGCCCCCGCTGAGCTCGTCATCGCCGACATCGAGATCGGAGACGGAGCCGAGGCGAAGCCCGGCGACACCGTCGATGTGCACTACCTCGGGGTGGACCTCGTCTCCGGCGAAGAGTTCGATTCGTCGTGGAGCCGTGGCCAGTCCGTCGACTTCCCCCTCGCGGCGCTGATCGTCGGCTGGCAGCAGGGCATCCCGGGCATGAAGGTCGGCGGACGCCGCCAGCTCATCGTGCCCCCGGCCCTCGCTTATGGTGAAGCCGGCGGCGGACACCAGCTCTCCGGTCGCACGCTGATCTTCGTCATCGACCTGCTGGGCGTGA
>JANYGT010000102.1 GCA_025362355.1 Lacisediminihabitans sp.
CGTCGCGAAGGTCTTCGAGAATCGGATGACGACGAAAGCTCCGTCGGACGCGGCCCCGATCACCGACCAGCGGCTCGCGAAGAGGCTGAGCAGACCTTTTCCGCGCCAGGTGAACTCGTCGCCGCGAAGCCTGTCGACTCCCACGATGCTCTTCTCTTGGCCGGACGACGTGAAATACGACACGCGATCGGTGAGTTCGAGCGGGCTGTCCCGTCGGAGCTCGTAGGTGAACGTCGGCGAGACTTTGTCGCCCTTCAGCCACAGCGGGAAATTGGTGGCGCCGACGCTCCAGGTGCCGGGCAGCAGCTCGGCGAGTGATCCCCCCCACGGCTCAGTCACCCGTCAAATCTAGCCGCTCCACAGGCGTACCGTTAGGCGCATGCAGGCCATCACTGCCCCCAGTCCGGGCGACGCGAGCGTGCTCGTCGTGCGTGAAGTCGCCGATCCTGACGTCGGGAGCCGCCAGGTGCTGATCGCCGTCGCGGCTGCGGGGGTCAACCGTGCCGACCTCAGCCAGCGAGAGGGTCACTATCCCCCGCCGGCCGGGGCATCGCCGCTGCTCGGCCTCGAAGTCTCCGGCACCGTCGTCGGGCTCGGCACCGATGTGACGGAGTGGTCTATCGGCGATCGCGTCTGCGCGCTGCTGGCCGGCGGAGGCTATGCGACGCTCGCGGTGGCTGATGCCGGGCATGTGCTTCCGGTGCCGGATGACCTCGACCTCGTCGATGCCGCCGGGCTGCCCGAGACCGTTGCGACCACCTGGTCGAACGTCTTCATGACCGCCGGGATCGTCGCCGGCGAGACGCTGCTCGTGCACGGCGGATCGAGCGGTATCGGAACGACCACGATCCAGCTCGCCATCGCGATGGGGATCCGTGTCGCCACCACCGCCGGCAGCGCCGAGAAGCTGGAGGCGTGCCGTCTGCTCGGGGCGGACATCCTGATCAACTACAGAGACGAGGACTTCGTCGAACGGGTGCTCGCCGAGACCGACGGACGGGGAGCGGATGTCGTCTTCGACGCGATCGGCGGAGCCTACGTCGAGCGAAACCTGCGTGCCCTCGCAGCGCACGGCCGAATCGTGCTGATCGGCGATCAGAGCGGAGAGGTCGGCCGGCTCCCGGTTCCGCTGCTGATGCGAAAGTGGGCGAGCATCCATGGGTCCATGCTTCGAGCCCGCCCCTCCGTCGAGAAGACGGCGATCATCGCCAGCGTCCTCGAGCACGCCTGGCCACTCGTGGCCGACGGCCGGCTGGTGCCGGTGATCGACAGTCGCTTCGCATTCTCGGATGCCCGACTCGCCCACGAACGGATGGCGTCGTCGGCACACATCGGCAAGATCCTGCTCATGCCGGACAGGTAGTCGCACCGCGATGACCGACCACACTCTCCACTCCCGGCGCTCTCCCCTGCGCGGGCTGCTCCACTCCACCCACCTCGGCCCCTCGGTCGCCGTCACCATCGTCGCCATCGGGCTCGGAGTCGGACTGCAGCTTCCGCTGTGGAGGCTGGTGATTCTCGGTCTCGCGATCCTGCTGAACCAGTTCTCGGTCGGACTCTCCAACGACTGGCTCGACGCGGAGCGTGACCGCGAGGTCGGGCGTACCGACAAGCCCGTCGCCCTCGGCCTCGTCACCGCCGAGGCTGTGCGCAATGCCGCATTCGTCGCCGCTCTCGCGTCCGTACTTCTGACGATCCCGCTCGGCTGGCTCGCGACCGTGGCCAACGCTGTTTTCATCGTCTCGGCCTGGGCCTACAACGCGGTTTTCAAAAATACGCCGCTCTCGGTGCTTCCGTACATCGTCAGCTTCGGGCTGCTTCCCCTCATCGCGACCCTCGCCCGCCCGGTTCCCGCGTTCGCCGCGCCCTGGGCCGTCGCCCTCGGAGCGCTGCTCGGGGTCGCCGCGCATTTCGCCAACGTGCTCCCCGACCTCGCGGATGATGAACGCACCGGCATCGCCGGACTCCCCCACCGCATCGGACGCCGCGCCTCCGGTGGCGTCATCGTCGTCTCCCTCGCCCTCGCGAGCGTTCTGGCTTTCTTCGGACCGAGCGGTCGGGCGACTGCGATGCAGTGGATCGGGTTGGTGCTGACCCTCGCCCTCGCCATCGTGATCGTCGTCGCTCTCACGCGGCCACCCACCCGGCTGCTCTTCCAGCTGATCATCGCTGCGGCGCTGGTGAACGTCGTCGCCCTGGCGCTCAGCGGCGACCGTCTGCTGGCTTAGCCGTTCTTCCCACTGACGTGGTGTTCGCGCGCGGCGGCCTATTTCAGCGGCGCTGTGGCGGGCGTGAGCGCCTCCGCGGCGGGTCGCTTCAGGTTCTGGATGCCGACGAACGACACGATCGCACCGACGAACAGCAGCACCGCGGTCACCAGCATCCCGCGCCGGAAGCCGCCGACATCCAGTTGAGCGCCGATGATCAGCCCGATCATCGCGGTCGTGATCAGACCGGCGACGCGGGATACCGCGTTGTTCACCGCCGATCCGATCCCGGCCTGGCGCTCATCGATGGCGCCGAGGATCGCGCTGGTGAGGGGGGCGACGGTGATCGTCATCCCGAGTCCGAAGAGAAGCACACCGGGGAGCACTTCCGTCCAGTAGAAGGGATTCGCGGAGGTGAAGAACACGTAGTAAAGGAAGCCGACACCCGCGATCAGCGGACCGATCGTCATGAACAATCGCGGGCCATACTTGCCGGCCAGACTCCCGACCGTCGATGACAGGAGGATGCTGATGATCGTCACCGGGAGCGTCGCGAGCCCGGCGAAGGTCGCCTTGTAGCCGCCGATCTGCTGCAGGAAGATCACGAGCAGGAAGCCGCCGATCGAAATCGCTCCGTAGACGAAAGCCGTCGCGATGTTGCCGGCAGAGAAGTTGCGCACGCGGAAGAGCTCGAGCGGCAACATGGGCTGTCGGGCGACCCGCTCGCGCCAAACGAAGGCGCCGAGGGCGAGGATGCCGACGGTCAGTGTTCCCCAGATGATCGGGCTCCCCCAGCCGTAGGTCCCGTTCTCGATCAGCGCGAACACCGGGAGGCCGAGCCCCGCGATACCGAGGATCGCGCCGGGGATGTCGATGGCGACATCCTTCCGCCGTTCGTCTTTCTGGCCGAGCACGCCGAGGAGCACGAGGGTGACCGCGATCGGGATGACGTTGATCGCGAAGACGTAGCGCCACGAGAGCAGGTCGACGAACAGTCCCCCGATGAGTGGGCCGGTGATGAAGGCGACGCTGGTGAAACCGGTCCATTGGCCGATGGCTTTCGCCTGCTCGGCACCGTGGAAATTCGAGATGATGAGCGCGAGCGAGCTTGGCACGAGGAGCGCGCCGCCGACGCCCTGGAGCCCCCTCGCGAAGATGAGGATCTCGGCGGTCGGTGCGATCGCGCAGAGCAGCGACGCGATGCCGAACGCGATGAGGCCGGTACGCAGGATGACGATGCGGCCGAACAGGTCGGAGAGGGATCCGGCGAGCAGGATGAGGGATCCGAGGGTGATCAGGTAGGCGTCGACGACCCACTGCTGAGTTCCGAGCCCGCCGCCGAGATCGCGCATGATCGCCGGAAGAGCGACGTTGATGACCGAGCCGTCGAGGAACGCGACGAAAGACGCGAGAACCGCGATGGCGAGGACGAGCTTCTGATGGCGTTGCATTGCAGCCATTCTGCTACCTCCGCTGCGGCTATCGAGCCTTCTCGGGTGCAGCCACCGCCTTTTCGACGATGGTCAGCAATTGCGGCGAGCCAAGCGGCCGGAAGTGCCCGACCATCGACAGCTCGACATTGCGGGCTCCCTCGAGACGACTTCCGCCCGGGATGATCGGGTCGAGCCGCGAATATACCGAGGTGATGCGCGCATTGGCCTCGAGTTCTTCGGCGAGCGCGAGCAGCAGTTCGTTGCGGGGATGGAAGGCGCGCAGTGTGGCGTTGGGCGCGAAGCGGGCCAGGGACGAACCGCCGAAGGGGGAATTGACGGCGATCAGCTGATCGATGCGGCCGGACGTGTCATCCGTCACCATCATGTGCTTGCCGATGATGCCGCCCTTGCTGTGTCCGACCAGGATCACGCCATCGAGGTCACGTCGTTCGAGGTAGGCCTGGCCCCGTCTCGCCGACGCCGCGATCGGTCCACGGTTGTAGCCGAGATCCGGGAGGGTGTGGATAGGATGCCCGAGCTCATGAAGTCGATCGGCGACCGGTCGAAGGTAGGCCCAGGTCTCATAGACGCCCGGAAGCAGCAGCACCGGCGCGCGGTCACCGCCCGGATAGCGCTCCGTCGGCTCCTCACGGCGCACCGCATTGCGGGCCTGTTGCCGCAGCTGGTAGAGGCGGTCGTTCACGACGCCGCCCGCATCACGCAGGGTGCTCACGTCGTCGACTCTACGGATGTTAACCAGTGTTACGAAGCCCCGGCCACCCTCACATCACAGAATCGTAAGCTCGCCTTCTCTTCCCCGAAACGGCTCCCGAAAGGTCTCACCATGACGAACTCGATCTCTCGGCAGGTCGACGAATTCTCCGTCGGATTCACTGGTCAGATCGGCGACGAACTCGCCGCCGTCTTCGCGGAAGAGCAGGCGGCGCTGAACGCGTCCGGGGTTCCGAAGCACGCGGTCGCGGTCGGCGACACGATCCGGGATGCCTTGCTCCTCGACCACACCGGTGCGTCGGTCACGCTGTTCGATTCGCTCGGAGCCGGCTCTGCCGTGCTCGTCTTCTACCGCGGAGCCTGGTGCCCGTTCTGCAACATCGCGCTCAAGACCTACCAGGCCGAACTGCTTCCGGCGCTCGAGGCGCGCGGGGTCGAGCTCGTCGCGATCAGCCCGCAGACGCCGGAAGGGACGGATGCCGCCATCGCCAACGGTTCCCTAGAATTCACGGTGCTCTCGGATGCCGGTAACCAGCTGGTGCGATCACTCGGCATCCTGACGGAGCCGTCCGCCGCGGCCCGCGCCGCGCATACCACCCTCGGGTTCGACGTCGCCGACAGCAATTTCGACGGGACCGGGGACATCCCGTTCCCGACGGTCCTCGTTGTCGACGCCGGCCGCGTCGTGCGCTTCGCCGACGTGCACGTCGACTACACCACCCGCACCGAGGTGCCCGAGATCCTGGCCGCGGTAGACGCGCTGGGCTGAGCTGCGCCGGGCACCGTCGACCACCGACGAGTTCTGCGACCACCGCGCTGTACGAACAGCGCGGTGGTCGCGAAAAGCCGCGGCGGTCGGGCGGGGGCTACAGCATCCCGATCGCGGTGACCCGCACCACGGCCTGCCCCGCGTCGTTCGACTCGGCGAGGTCGACCGTCGCCGAGATGCCCCAGTCGTGGTCGCCGGCCGGATCGTCGAAGATCTGCCGCACGGTCCAGGTCGCGGCGCCCTCGTCGACCATCAGCATCGCCGAGCTGCGCGCGTCGCCACCCGTGCCGAGGTCGTCGTGGGCGGCGAAGTAGAGGTCCATCGCGTCGGCCCAGGCGTCGGCGTCGAAGCCGGCCGCGGCATCCAGTTCTCCGAGCTGTTCGTAGTCTTCGAGGGCGGCGAGCTGCACGCGACGGAACAGCTCGTTTCGCACCAGGATGCGGAATGCGCGGATGTTGGTGGTCACCCCCTTCGGCGTCGGCGGAAGCACCGGCGCGGCAGCATCGATGGCCGCGCCGTTGATCGAGACCGTGGGGTTGATCAGCTGCTCCCACTCGTCGAGCAGGCTCGAATCGACCTGCCGAACGAGCTCGCCGAGCCACTCGATGAGGTCGAGCAGCTCCTCGGTCTTCGCCTCGTCCGGGATCGTCTGGCGCGCGGCACGGTAGGCATCGGAGAGATAGCGCAGCACGAGTCCCTCCGACCGGTTCAGCTTGTAGAAGCCGATGTAGTCGTTGAACGTCATTGCGCGTTCGTAGAGGTCGCGCACCACCGATTTCGGGCTCAACTCGAAGTCGCCGACCCAGGGCTGGGACGACCGGTAGGTCTCGAACGCTGCGTCGAGCAACTCTTCGAGCGGCTTGGGCCAGGTGATCGCTTCGAGCAACTCCATGCGCTGCTCGTACTCGATTCCTTCGCTTTTCATCGCGGCGACCGCCTCGCCGCGCGCCATGAACTGCTGCGCAGACAGGATCGGCCGAGGGTCATCGAGCGTGGCCTCGAGTACCGAGATCATGTCGAGGGCGTAGGTGGGCGAGTGGGTCGAGCCTGTCGAGGCCTCCCCCGCGCTGTTCGTCGGTGAGG
>JANYGT010000148.1 GCA_025362355.1 Lacisediminihabitans sp.
GACAGCGACGCCGACGCCTAAGCCGACAGCGACGCCGACTGTCACACCGACACCGACACCGACGAGTTCGGCGCCCTCCTGTGTCGCGGCCAGCAGCGTGACCTGGAAATACACCTTCGTCGCAGCATCGGCGAGCGGATACATCTTCGCGACCGCGCCCGGCGCAGTGTCCGGCGACCAGCTCTGCTCACCCCTGTACGTCAGGTCGGCAACCTGGACCTACGACCTGCCCACCACGACGTCGGGACCGTCCTGGCCGCAGACCTTCGACGCCCGTCAGGATCTTACCGTCCACACGATCGGCATCCATCACTTCGCCGCTCCCCACGTGAGTACCTGCCGCCAGCACGACATCTACGCCTCATTCGGCGGATATGCGGCCCTTCACCTGCCGGCGAAACTCCTCGCACCGGGAACGGACGGGGCGCCGTTCCTCCACAATGCACTCGCCGGTGACGGACCGAACCCGACCTATACGTTCGACAGCACGGTCGGCTGCAACCCCGGAACCGTCGGAGACAGCACCATCCAGGCACCGAAGCCCGTGACATCCACCGACGTCTGCGGAACCGCAGGCGACAAGGTGATCCTCCCGACCCTCACCGCCGAAGACCACTACACCTACGCGACCGTCGACCACCGCGACAGCACGGGTGTCGGAACAGTCGTCGTCACCGCCGTCCCCAACAAGGGATACGTCTTCGACGGGGAAAGCCAAACGGCCTTCACGCTCACCTTCCAGTCGGATGTCGCCAACTCCTGCGTGACGATCGACCACGATCCCGTCGCAGCGCCGCAGACCTGCAGCGTCGATGGCACGAGCGCCGCGGTCTCCGGTTCGATAACGGTGACCGGTGCCACAGGACTCACCTACCGCATCCACAAGGATGACGCGCCGGCCATCGCGGATGTCGTCGTCGCCGACGGCACGACGAAGCTGCCGGTCGGCCAGTACACGGTGACCGCATCGGTCCTCAGTGGATTCACCTTCGCCAGCACGGTCACACCGGTGACGACACGCGTCATCGCCGACCAGGCGACCGACTGCCAGCTCGCCACTCACGCGTTCATCCAGCCCTCGGTCTCGTGGAGCGGACAGAGCTGCACCAACGGCACGATGGCGAGCGGTTTCATCTCGATCAACCCGGCCGATGGGCTCAGCTACTTCGTCGGGGGCACCCAGCTCGTCTCCGCGAAGACCGCATTCGCCCCGGGTACCTACATGGTGAACGTCGTCGCGCAGGCCGGTGATTCGATCGACGGTGCGAGCATCATCCCGCTGGTGATCACTCCGGCCGCCTCGTGTGGGCACGTCAGCTCGGCAGCGTTGGGCTCATCATCGCTCGGCACGCTCGCATTCACGGGCTTCACGGGTGGCAGCACCTACATCATCGCGGCGTCACTGCTGCTTCTGGTCGGAGCGGCGTTCGTCTTCGCCGCAACGCGTCGACGGAGTGACGACGAGATCTGAGTAGCGAGACCTGAGTGACGGCGGCCCGTCCGCCGCAGAAGTGAAAACCCCAACCCGAAAGGGTTGGGGTTTTTGCTGTGGGAACGGGATGGCGTTGACCCGCGCGCGGCTCAAACCGAGCGACGGCCACCCGAAGCGACCACAGCCATCGACAGTCGTGGCCTAGCGGTGCGGGGAAAACAGCTCAGGCGAGCAGGTCGTCGCGGTCGGCCGTGGTCACCGCGGCGGCATCCGTCTCAGTGCCGGCTGAGCCGTCGATCCCGAAGAGAGCGGTGACAGCGGCCGCGAACGCCTCGCCCTCACCCGAACGCGCGAGTTCACGCGCGCGCACAGACGGGGTGTGAAGAAGCACTCCAGCGAGGTGACGGAGGGCGGCCTCGGTCTTGCCATCGTCGTCGCCGCGCTTGCGAGCACGCTCGATCTCGGCGTCGAGCAGACCGAAGATGTGGCTGCGCAGGGCCACGATCGCCGGTGCATGGCGCTGTTCGACGGCGGTTGCCGCGAACTCCGTCGCCGCTTCGCTGATCAGGGCGCGCGCGTCATCCGCAGCACGAAGCTCCTCGAGGGGCGCGTGAAGGCTGATCGTTTCGAGGTCGAGCAGTGCAACGCCGTCGATGAAGGCGACGGCCGGGTCGATGTTGCGGGGGAGTCCGAGGTCGATGAGGATGCGGCTGCCCGGACCGAGCAGGTCGGGCGTCACAACCGGGGTCTCCGACGTGGTGCAGGTGATGACGATCTCGGCCGCGGCGATCCCTTCGGCGAGATCGGTCGTGGACGAGACGCCGTGCCGGAGGGCGAATGCCGCCGCACGCCCGGATGCGGAATAGACGGTGACATCGGTGACGCCACGATCGCGCAGGGCGGCGAGGGTCGTCCCCGCGTATTGGCCCGTTCCGACGACGAGAACGCCGGTCTTCGTCCAGTCGACGATGCGGCTCGAAGCGAGTTCGAGAGCGAGCCGAACGAGCGAACGGCCTACGCCGCCGATCGCCGTCTGGTTCTTGACGCCGCGGGAGGTTCGGGATGCCCGCTGGAAGAGTCGTTCGAGGTCGGAGGATGTCGTGCCGGCGTCCCGCGCCTGCTCGAGGGCCCGTCGCACCTGTCCGGAGATCTCGTCCTCGCCGAGGATCACCGATTCGAGACCGGATGACACGGCGAACAGGTGTTCGGCGACGTCACCGCCGCTCAGCACGCGCACGGAGTCCCGCAGGTCTTCGGCGAGAACGCCGCTCACCTCGCTGACCACCCGGATCGCGGTCTCGACGGCGACAGCACCCGCCGCCGTCAACGGTTCATCGATGTCGAGGTACGCCTCGAACCGATTGCAGGTCGCGAGCACGACCACCCCGCTGACGAAGTCACTCGATTCGACAAGAGTCGCTGCCGCCGTCGGCGCACCGATCGAGAGCTTCTCGAGAAGATCGAAGCTCGCGTTGTGGTGGCTGGACGTCAGGCAGAGAAGCACCCCGCAAGCCTACGACGGCTGACTGTGAGCAAGCTCACGCATACTTGTGGTGTGAATCTGCCTGCCGACCACCCTCTCGTCGACGGCCGCACCTCCGATTCCCGCCTCATCCGCGCCTATCGTGGCGACCGTCCGCCGGTGCTCCCGGTGTGGTTCATGCGGCAGGCCGGGCGCTCGCTTCCGGAATACCGGGAGCTGCGCGTCGGCACCAAGATGCTCGACGCCTGCCTCGATCCGGCGCTGTCGAGTGAGATCACGCTTCAGCCGGTCCGACGCCACGGGGTCGACGCCGGCATCTTCTTCAGCGACATCGTCATCCCTCTGAAGCTGGCCGGTGTCGACGTCGACATCGTTCCCGGACGCGGCCCAGTGCTGGCTGCCCCGATCCGAACGATGACGGATGTCGCGGCCCTCCGTCCGCTCGATCCGGACGCGCTCGCCCCCATCGCCGAGGGCGTCGCCCGCACCGTCGCCGAACTCGGTCAGACCCCGCTGATCGGTTTCGCCGGAGCCCCCTTCACTCTCGCGGCCTACCTCGTCGAGGGAGGCCCGTCGAAAGACCACCTCCGCGCCCGCACGCTGATGCACTCGGACCCTGCCGCCTGGGATGCGCTGCTCACCTGGGCGGCGGATGTCACCGGTGCGTTTCTGCGAGCACAGGTGCTCGCCGGGGCGAGCGCCGTGCAACTGTTCGACTCCTGGGTCGGTTCGCTCTCTGTCGCCGACTACGAGGCTCGGGTCGCACCGTTCTCGGCTCGCGCGATCTCCCACGTCAGCGATCTCGACATCCCGATCGTGCATTTCGGTGTCGGCACCGGCGAACTGCTGCCGTCGATGAAGGCGATCGGAGTGGATGTCATGGGCGTCGACGATCGCATCCCTCTCGACGAGGCGTCCGAGCGGCTCGGCGGCGGCGTGCCGCTGCAGGGCAACATCAACCCGGCGCTGCTCGCAGCACCCTGGCCGGTGCTCGAAGCCCACGTGCTCGACGTCATCGAGCGCGGGAGGGCGGCGCCGTCACACGTGCTGAATCTCGGGCATGGGGTTCCCCCGGAGACCGACCCCGACATCCTGACCCGGATCGTTCAGCTGGCGCACGGCGACGCTGCTTATGGGAACGCTGCCCAGCGAGACCGTGCCCATGGAGACCCTGCCCATGCCTAGTGCACTCGTCGTCGGCGGGGGGATGGCGGGGCTGGTCGCCGCGCGGGATCTCGCCGTCGGCGGCATGACGGTCACCATCCTCGAGGCGAAGGATCGACTCGGTGGCAAGGTCTGCCACCACACCGTCGCCGGGATCGAGCTCGACGCCGGCGCCGAGAGTTTCGCCAACCGACGCGGGATAGTCTCGGGGCTCGCCGCCGAGCTGGGCCTCACGGTGACTGCTCCGCTCGCGGAGGGCGCGTGGTTGAAGCCGGCGACCGGCAATCCGGTGCATCTCCCGCACACCAGTTTTCTCGGCATCCCTGGCACTCCGCTCGCGAGCGACGTGGTCGCCGTCATCGGCCTCCGCGCGGCGCTCCGCGCCGAGTTCGACAGCGTCATGCCCGGCATCATCGGCTCGAAAGACCTGACGCTCGGGGATGTCGTTCGAAAGCGGATGGGGTCGGAGGTGCTCGAGAAGCTGGTCGCGCCGATCGTCATGGGCATCCATTCCCGCCATCCGGACGACCTGGAGGTGGATGTCGTCGCCCCGGGTCTTCGCGCGGCCCTCACCGCCGGCGGATCCCTCGCCCAGGCCGTGCGGAGCCTTCGTGCGGCGTCGCCGGCCGGGTCGGCCGTCTCCGGAATAGAGGGGGGCATGGCCGCATTCGTCGAGCGGCTGGAGAGCGATTTCGCGCGACACGGCGGTACCGTGCGGCGCGGCGACGCAGTCGCCTCCGTCGATCGGCAGGGGGTGGTCCTCGCCTCCGGAGAGCGGCTCGAGGCGGATCACGTCGTGCTCGCGACACCGCTTGGCGAGGCATCCGAGAGTTCCATCGTTCTCGCGACGATCGTGGTGGATGACGCGGCTCTCGACAGCGCACCGCGCGGCACGGGACTGCTCGTCGCCCCCGGCGCACAGGGCATCTCGGCGAAGGCACTCACCCATGCGACGGCCAAGTGGTCGTGGCTCGCCGCCGAGCTCCCGCCCCATCGGCATGTGCTGAGACTGTCGTACAACGTTCCGGCACCGGACGCACTCGAGGAGCGGGCGCGCCTCGATGCCGAGGCCCTTCTGGGAGTGCCGATCCCTGTCGAGAGCGTGGTCGGTTTCGACGTCGTCGAGTGGCCGGCGGTACCGCCGAGACCGCACCCGATCGATGGCGTGACCATGCTCGGCGAGAGCGTTTCCGGAACGGGCCTCGCCGCCGTCATTTCGCACGCGAGAAGAGAAGCTGGACGTTTGCTGGGAGAGGTAGAGAGTTAGGAGGCTGAGGCTAATCTGGACACGGACCCGGTGCATCCGCGCAACCCGGGCAACGGAAAAAATGGAGTCATCATGCGAGGCAAAGCACTGCTCGTCATCGGCCTTGCGATCGGCTACGTCCTCGGTGCGAAAGCCGGGCGCGAACGGTACAACCAGATCAAGCGCGCCTCCGACAAATTCTGGAGCAGCCCGACCGTTCAGAAGCAGGTTCACCAGGTCGAGGAGTTCGCGAAAGACAAAGCGCCAGAAGTGATCGACTTCGTCAAAGACAACGCGAAGAAGGTCGCCTCGCAGGTGAAGTCGTCGTCGAAGACCTCCTCGGTCGAATAGCCTCCCATGATCGTCGACAGCACCAAAAAGAAATCCCTGATCGCACTCCTGGCCGATCTGCCCCGCCTGTTCTCCAACCTGGTCAGGGAGGAGATCGAGAATCTCAAGACCGAGATCGTCGGCAAACTGAAGCACGCAGGCATCGGAATCGGGCTGTTCGCGGCCGCCGGGCTCTTCGCCTTCTTCATGCTCGCCGTCTTCATCACGGCCGCGATTCTCGGATTCGCCACGATCGTGCCCGGCTGGCTCGCGGCGCTGATCGTCGCGGTGATACTGCTCGTGATCACCGTGATAATCGCGCTGATCGGCCTCGCGCAGGTCAAGAAGGGTGTTCCGCCCGCCCCGACGGAGACCATCAAGAGCGTCAAGAAAGATGTGGATGCCATCAAAGGCGTCGGAAAGCGAGAGACGCCATGAGCGAATCCGAAGCGGGCAAAGCGGTCGGTACGGCGGCGGATAAGGTCGCCGGGGTGAAGGCGACTGCGGACAAGAACGTAGACAGGGCGGCGGATAAGGTCGCCGAGAAAGCTGCGGAGGCGAAGGCCGCGGCCGAGGCGAAGCTTCCACTCGATGTCAAGATCTCGGCCACTCGCGCCGAACTCGAAGAGACCCTCGACGCGATCGGGGACAAGCTCAACGTGCCGAAGCAGCTCGGACGACTCGGCGCCAAGGCATCCGATGCGTACCACGTCAACCCGACACCGTTCATCGTCGGGGCCGCCGCCGGGGTCATCTCCGTCGTCGGCGCGATCGCGCTTCGGATCCGCCGCAACGACTAGCGGGCGCGCCATCCGCCCGACCTGCAAGCCTCGTCGCCATCCTCGCGTGCTAGTGCGCCTCCGCCGTCTCAGGTGCGGCAGTGCTCAGGCGGTGCTCAGGTAGACGCCCTCGCTTTGTGTTCTCACAACCGGGAGCGGGAAGATAGAGGCTATGAGTACTGCGCCGACCCCGAGCGGCTACACACTGTGGGCTGTCTTCCGTCGTGACCCGTCCAAGATCTCCGTCGTCGGCGATTCGGCACCCCTCGATTCCCTCACCGCGGCGGTCGCCGCCGTCGAAGCGGCAGGCGTCACCGTTCGCGGATTCTACGACGTCTCCTCTCTCCGAGCGGATGCCGACCTGATGATCTGGCTGCACGGCGGAGCACCGGAGACCATCCAGTGGGCCCTTCGCGAGCTGCGCCGCAGCGCGATGCTGGCTCCACTCCTCCCCACCTGGAACGCGATGGGCGTGCACGTCGACGCGGAGTTCTCGGCCAGCCACATGCCGGCCTTCATGAAGGACAAAGAGCCGGAGGCATGGCTGACGGTCTACCCGTTCGTGCGCTCCTATGAGTGGTACATCCTGCCGGAGGAGGAGCGCCGCGCCATGCTCGCCGACCACGGCCGCAAGGGCGGGGCGTACCCGCAGGTACTCGCCAACACCGTCGCATCCTTCGCCCTCGGCGACTACGAGTGGATCCTCGCGCTCGAAGCCCCTGAGCTCGTCGACCTCGTCGACCTGATGCGGCATCTCCGACAGACCGAAGCGCGACGACATGTTCGTGAGGAGGTGCCCTTCTACACGGGGCGCCGCATCGAGATCGCGGACATCCCGGAGGTGCTGGCATGAGCGACAGCAAGACCCAAACCCAGACGCAGACCCAGGCGCAGACTCAGCCGCAGACCGAGCCCGGCACCGTGCTCGCCGCCACCGCGGCATCCAAGGCCGGCCCAGAGCACGTCACCGAGCCGACCGCGTACGACGCGATCCTGCTCGCGAGCTTCGGCGGACCGGAGGGCCAGGACGACGTCATCCCCTTCCTCCGCAACGTGACCCGCGGCCGCGGCATCCCCGAGGAGCGCCTCGAGGAGGTCGCCCACCACTACCGTGCGTTCGGCGGCATCAGCCCGATCAACGACCAGAACCGCGAGCTGAAGGCCGCCCTCGAGGCCGAGCTCGCACGCCGCGGCATCGACCTCCCGGTGCTCTGGGGCAACCGCAACTGGGAGCCGTACATCAAAGACGCCTTCGTCGAGGCGAACGAGCGCGGGTTCACCAAACTGCTCGCCATCGGAACGAGCGCCTACAGCTCGTACTCCGGATGCCGTCAGTACCGCGAGGATTACGCGCGTGCGCTGGATGAGACGGGGCTGTCGGGCGTCATCCAGATCGACAAGATCCGCCAGTTCTTCGACCACCCCGGCTTCGTCGATCCGTTCATCGAGGGCCTGCGCAACGGACTCGCGGATGTCGCGGCCCGGGGTATCGCCCCCGAGCAGACGCACGTGCTCTTCTCGACCCACTCCATCCCCTCCTCGGACGCGGAAAGGAGCGGCCCGCAGTCCCGCGGCTTCGGTCCGGACGGCGCCTACGCCGCACAGCACCTCGCCGTCGCCGAGGTCGTCATGGCCGCCCAGGAGACGAAGCCCGACTGGAGTCTCGTCTACCAGTCGCGCAGCGGTCCGCCGACGCAGCCCTGGCTGGAACCCGACGTCAACGACGCCATCACGGAGCTCGCAGCGAAGGGCATCACCGCCGTCGTCATGGTGCCCCTCGGCTTCGTGAGCGACCACATGGAAGTGAAGTGGGATCTCGACACCGAAGCCATGGAGACCGCCGAGAAGGTCGGTGTCTACGCCGTGCGTGTTCCGACCCCCGGCGTGCACGCGGCTTTCGTCTCCGGCCTCATCGACCTGGTGATCGAGCGCCGGGATGCCGCCCCCCTGGAGTCACGCCCGTCTCTGACCGCCCTCGGCCCCTGGTACGACGTCTGCCGCGCCCGATGTTGCGAGAACGTCCGCCTCGGCTTCAAACCCGCTGCGGGCGGCGTCGCTCCGTGACCCTTCGCATCGGCACGCGGGGGAGCGCGCTCGCGATGGCGCAGTCGGGAATCGTCGCATCCGCCCTGGCGAAGGCGTCGGGCGACGAGGTCGAACTCGTCGCCATCTCGACGGAGGGCGACCATTCGAAGGCCTCCCTCTCGAGCCTCGGCGGCACCGGAGTGTTCGCGAGCGCCCTTCGCGAGGCGCTGCTCGCCGACGAGTGCGACCTCGTCGTGCACTCCCTCAAAGACCTGCCTACCGCCGCCTATCCAGGGCTCCGCATCGGCGCCGTGCCGAAACGCGTCGATGCCCGGGATGCCCTCGTCTCCCGCGACGGGGTGGCGCTCGACGCGCTTCCCGAGGGTGCGAAGGTCGGCACGGGGTCGCCGCGCCGGGTCGCCCAGTTGCGTGCCTTCCGGCCGGACCTCGACATCCACGACATCCGTGGCAACGTCGATACGCGGCTCGCCAGGGTGACGGCAGATCTCGACGCTGTCGTGCTCGCCGTCGCGGGTCTCACCCGCCTCGGACGACTGGATGCCGTCAGCGAGTTCCTCTCGCTCGGTCGCTGGCCCAGCGCTCCCGGCCAGGGCGCGCTGGCCATCGAAGTGCGCGATGACAGCTCGAACGCCCTCACCGCGGCCCTCGCCACCCTCGACCACCAGTCGAGCCATCTCGCCGTGCTCGCCGAGCGCGAGGTGCTCGCGCAGCTCGAGGCCGGCTGTGCGGCCCCGATCGGTGCGACGGCCGTACTCGACGACGAACTGCTTTTCCTCTCGGCGACGATCTACGCGATCGATGGTTCGTCATCCCTCACCAGCTCCCATGCGCTGGTCGTCGAGGGCAGCCGCCAGGAACGACTGCAGCTGCCGGCGGAACTCGGCAAACGGGTCGCCGACGAACTCCTCCGGCTGGGAGCGGCCGAGCTCGCGCCGCTCGGCGTGACCTCGTGATGGTGCGTGCGTGCGCGCAGCCGGAACGGGTGACCTCGTGACGATTCTGCCCGGCGCCAAGCCCCTCGCGGGCTGGCGGGTGCTCGTTCCGCGCGGCGGAGGCTGGGGCGACAACGTCGCGGCATCCCTCCGCTCGTACGGCGCCATCCCGGTGATCGCCCCGATGATCAATTTCGCCAGTGCCGAGAATGCCGTCGAGCTGTCGTCGGCCCTGAAGCGACTCGAGCGCGGCGCTTTCGACTGGTTGGTCATCACGAGTGCGACGACGGTCGATGTGCTGATGAGCCAGCAGGTCGTCATGCCGGCGACGACCCGCATCGCGGCTGTCGGCGAGACGACCGGCGCGGCGCTGACCCTCGCCGGGTACAGCGTCGACTTCGTGCCGGAGAGCGACAATTCCGCCCGCGGTCTCGTGAAGGAGTGGCCGGCCTCCGACATCACCGGCCGTGTGCTGATCCCGCAGTCCGACATCGCCGAGCCGACGCTGGTGGCCGGTCTCGAAACCCTCGGTCTCGATGTGGAATACGTCACCGCGTACCGCACCGTCGGTGTGCCGGTCGCCGAGCACATCGCCGCCGATGTCACGTCCGGGCGCATCCGTGCGGTGCTCGTCACCTCCGGAAGCGTCGCGCGCCAGATGCAGGCCCAACTCGCCCCCCTCCCTGACGACACCGTCGTGGCGGCGATCGGCCCGCGCACGGCATTCGATGCACGTGCTGCCGGCCTCACCGTTCACGTCATCGCCGAATCCCGCTCGGCCATCAGCCTGGTCGAGGGGCTCGCGGAATACGCCCAGTCCCTCGCCGAGGAAGAATCGATATGAGCTCAGAGCTTCCGGGCGTCGGCCCGTACATCCGTCCGCGCCGCCTGCGAAGCACGCCGGCGATGCGACGGCTCGTGTCGGAGACCCGGCTGCATCCGGCCGAGCTGATCCTGCCGATGTTCGTGCGCGAGGGCATCACGACGCCGGAGCCGATCGGGTCGATGCCCGGCGTCAGCCACCAGTCGCTCGACAGCCTTCGCCGCGCGGTGAACGAGGCAGCAGCCGCCGGAATCGGCGGCGTGATGCTCTTCGGCATCCCGACTCAGAAGGATGCGATGGGCTCAGGGGCCACTGACCCCGACGGCATCCTCAACGTCGCGACCCGGATCGCCGTCGAGGAGGTCGGCGACGCTCTCGTCGTGCAGACCGACCTCTGCCTCGACGAGTTCACCGACCACGGCCACTGCGGCGTGCTCGATGCGGAGGGTCGCGTCGACAACGACGCGTCGCTGGCGCGTTATCGCGAGATGGCGCTCGCGCAGGCGGCATCCGGATCCCAGCTGCTTGGTCTCAGCGGCATGATGGACGGCCAGGTCGCTGCGGTGCGCGAGATCCTCGACGCCAACGGCTACACCGACACCGCCATACTCGGTTACGCGGCGAAATACGCGTCCGCCTTCTACGGGCCGTTCCGCGAGGCCGTGCAGTCGTCGCTGAAGGGTGATCGCCGCAGCTACCAGCTCGATCCGGGCAACCGGCGGGAGGGTGCCCGCGAGATCATGCTCGACGTGGAGGAGGGTGCCGACATCGTCATGGTGAAGCCCGCGATGAGCTATCTCGACGTGTTGGCGGATGCCGCGGCATCCAGTCCCGTCCCCGTCTGGGCGTACCAGGTGTCGGGCGAATACTCGATGGTCGAAGCGGCCGCAGCGAACGGCTGGATCGACCGGCGCCGCACGATCGAAGAGACCGTCATCGGCATCAAACGGGCGGGCGCGGATGCCGTGCTCACCTACTGGGCGGTCGAACTCGCCGGCTGGTTGCGGTCGTCTCTCGAAGGGGAACAGCGCTGATGACCATGAATGACACCCAATTCACGCGGGCGAAACAGTCCATCCCCGGCGGGGTCAACTCGCCGGTTCGCGCGTTCGGGTCCGTCGGAGGTACGCCCCGCTTCATGGTGTCGGCGAAGGGTCCGTACATCACGGATGCCGACGGTCGCGAATACGTCGACCTGGTGAGTTCGTGGGGTCCGGCTATTCTCGGGCACGCGCATCCCGACGTGGTGAAGGCCGTGCAGGATGCCGCCGCCCGCGGCCTGTCGTTCGGGGCATCCACCCCGGGCGAGACGGAACTCGCCGAACTCGTGCGCGACCGGGTGCGGGTCGACGAGGCGCGTCCGATCGAGCGGCTGCGACTCGTGTCGACCGGAACAGAGGCCACGATGACGGCCATTCGGCTCGCGCGCGGAGCGACCGGACGCGACCTACTCGTGAAGTTCGCCGGGCACTATCACGGTCACTCCGACGCACTGCTCGCGGAGGCGGGCTCCGGGCTCGCAACCCTCGCGCTCCCCGGCTCAGCAGGTGTGACTGCGGCGACCGCGGCCCAGACTCTCGTGCTTCCGTACAACGACCTCGACGCCCTTCGCGCGGTCTTCGCCGACCGCGGCGACGAGATCGCGGCCGTGATCGTGGAGGCGGCATCCGCGAACATGGGTGTCGTCGCGCCCGACCCCGGCTTCAACCGTGAGCTGGCCGCGATCGCGCACTCGCATGGCGCACTGGTGATCTTCGACGAGGTGCTGACCGGATTCCGTGTCGGCCCGGCCGGCTGGTGGGGGCTCGAGGCGGCGGGGGTCGTGCCCGATGGCGCCGGCTGGCAGCCCGACCTCTTCGCGTTCGGGAAGGTCATCGGCGGCGGGATGCCCCTTGCCGGCCTCGGGGGACGAGCCGACATCATGAACCTGCTCGCGCCGCTCGGACCGGTCTACCAGGCCGGCACGCTCAGCGGAAACCCGGTGGCCGTCGCCGCCGGCATCGCGACACTCAGGGCAGCGGATGCCGCGGTGTACGCGCACCTCGACACAGCCGCAGCGACACTGTCTGCCGCGGTCTCGTCGGCGCTTGCCGCGGAGGGTGTCGAGCACAGCATGCAACATGCAGGCAGCCTGTTCTCCGTCGCGTTCGCACCCTCGTCGCCGCGAAACTACGACGAGGTGCGGGCGCAGCAGTCGTTCCGCTATCCGCCGTTCTTCCACGCGATGCTCGACGCCGGGGTCTCGCTGCCGCCGTCGGTCTTCGAGGCGTGGTTCCTGACGGCAGCGCACGACGACGCGGCGATGGGCCGGATCGCGGATGCGCTGCCGGCCGCCGCCCGCGCTGCTGCGGCTGCGGTCGCCCCCTCCTAGAAGTGCGGCTTCGGCCCTGTTTTAGAGCTGCGGGTGCGGGCGCGCCTTCTTAGGGCGGCGCTCAGACCGCGAATGCCAGCAGCACGAACACGATTCCGATCAGTGGCGGGGTCGCCTGGATGATTCCGGCGCGCCGCAGTTCCTTCGAACTGAGGATGAGCACGAGTCCGGCGAGCACCATGCTTCCCGCCGCGAGCACGATGAGTGCGACCGCCGCAGAGCTGTTGACGCCGAGAAGCACGAGTCCGACCACTGCTCCGATCGCGAGGAAAAGGTTGTAGAAACCCTGGTTGAACGCGAGCGCCTTGGTCGTCTCGGCCTCCTCGATCGAATGGATGCCGAAGGTCTTGCGGGTGCGCGCGCTCGTCCAGGTGAGGCTCTCCAGCGTGAAGATGTAGCCGTGGAAGAGTGCCGCGATGGCGATGAACACGATGCCGACGATCAGGAGGGGAGTCATGCGGCCAGCTTGGCACGGCGGTGGTGTATCGGCCTCTCCAACGTTTGGGATTCTGCGCGGCGATTATGCAGAACGCCGCCGCGGTTGTGGCTCGTCGATCGATTGCTGTGTTCAACATCAGTACGCACCCCGACACGGCCAGATTTTGATGTTGACGGCTTCAGACACTCAATTCTTGATGTTGACGGATCGGGCCGACTGACCGCTACGCGCGCACATCCACCGCGATACGGCCGCGCACCTGCCCGGCGAGGATCCGTTCGGCCTGTGCTGGTGCATCCGCGAGCGGGACGGTAGTCGTCATACTGTCGAGCAGGTCGAGGTCGAGGTCGGTCGCGAGACGATTCCAGGCCGTCTGGCGAAGCTCGAGGGGCGCGTACACCGAGTCGATGCCGGCGAGGGTCACCCCGCGGAGGATGAACGGAAGCACGGTCGTCGGGAGGTTGCTCGACTGGGCGAGTCCGCAGGCCGCGACCGTGCCGCCGTAATTCAGCTGGGCGAGTACGTTCGCCAGGGTCGGGCCGCCCGCCGAGTCGACGGCTCCCGACCAGCGCTGGCGCTGCAACGGCTTGCCGGGTTCGCCGAGCGGGGTGCGATCGATGACGTCTGCGGCGCCGAGCGCGCGCAGGTAGTCGGCTTCCGTCATCCGTCCGGTTGAGGCGACGACCCGGTGGCCGAGCCGGGAGAGCAGGGCGATCGCGACCGATCCGACGCCGCCCGCAGCCCCGGTCACCAGCACATCGCCGTCGAGGGTGCCGCTGCCGGTCGCATGCGCGCGTTCGAGGGCGAGTACGCAGAGCATCGCGGTGTATCCGGCGGTTCCGATGGCCGCAGCGCGTTCGGCCGAGATGGCCTCGGGACGCGCGACGAGCCAGTCCGCGCTGACCCGCGCGCGCTCGGAGAGGCCGCCGTTGTGACCCTCGCCCATGCCGAATCCGTTGACGATGACCGCGTCGCCGGCCTTCCAGCGTGGATCGGTGGATGTCGCCACCGTGCCCACGAGGTCGATCCCCGGAATCAGCGGGTCGATCTTCGCGATCCCCGGCCGACCGGCGAGGGCGAGCCCGTCTTTGAAGTTGATGCTCGAGTATTCGACGTCGACGGTGACGTCGCCCGCCGATTCCTCGCCGAGCGCGTCGTCGTCGAGATCCTCGACGAGGTCGACGCGTGATCGCGGCTTCGGGGAGTCGGCTTCCCCGGGGTCGGAAGCGGACGAGATTCTCAGTGCACGGAACATGTGGATGACGGTACCCCCGGGTCCCTTCCCGGCGTCCCGAAAACGCAGGAGTTCTGCGGCAATTTGAGCAAGAAGTGCCTCTTTTGCTCGAAATCGGGCGAATCTCCTGCGTTTTGAGTGGGGAAGGAGGTGACCTGCCACGAACCGTAACCGCCGCGGCGGTGGCCCACGCCGAGCGGGCCGAGCAACCGGCGCATCCTCAGACGAAGCATTCTCAGCCGGCGCATCCTCAACCGGCGCATCCTCAACCGAAGAGGATCGCGGCCTCGTCATAGCGCGACTGCGGCACCGTGTTGAGCTTGCCGAGAGCATCCTCGAACGCGACATGCGTGATTGTGGTGCCACTGAGCGAGACCATACGACCCCAGCGCTGGTGGATGATCGAGTCGACCGCCGCCATCCCGTAGCGGGTGGCGAGCACGCGGTCGTAGGCGGTCGGAGTGCCCCCGCGCTGGATGTGCCCGAGGGTCGTAGCGCGCGTCTCGATGCCGACGCGCTCCTCGATCAGCAGCGCGATCATCTCGCCGATGCCACCGAGGCGTGGGCGACCGAAGGCGTCAAGTCCGCGCTCGGAGTGTGCGTCATCCATCGTGTCGAGCTGGAAGCCCTCCGCGACGACGACGAGTGGAGCCCGACGCCGATCCATGACGGACTGCACCCATGCGCAGATCTGCTCGACGCTGGTCTTCTGCTCCGGGATCAGGATGGCGTGCGCGCCGGCGGCCATGCCCGAGTGCAGCGCGATCCAGCCGACGTGGCGCCCCATCACCTCGGCGACCATGCATCTTCCGTGGGAGTCGCCGGTGGTGCGAAGCCGGTCCATCGCGTCGGTGGCGATCTGGGTCGCGGTGTCGAAGCCGAACGTGTAGTCCGTCGCCGAGAGGTCGTTGTCGACCGTCTTCGGCACTCCTACGATCTTGACCCCGGCATCCGTCAGCCGTTTCGCCGCGGCGAGCGTTCCCTCCCCGCCGATGGCGATGAGGGAGTCGACACCGAGCCGCGCCATGTTCTCTTTGACGCGCTCGGCACCGCCCTCGCCCTCGAACGGATTCGTTCGGGACGTTCCGAGGATCGTCCCGCCCTGCTTGCCGATGCCCTGGATGTCTTTGCGGGCGAGCGGCATGACGTCGCCCTCGACCACTCCTCGCCAGCCGCCGAGGAATCCGACGAACTCCTGGTTGTAGATCTGCGTGCCCTTGAGGACAGCGCCGCGGATGACCGCGTTCAGCCCGGGACAGTCGCCGCCACTCGTGAGGATGCCAATGCTCATGGCCCCATCATCCCGTAAGTCGGGCGGTTTTCCTGACGCCGGTGTGAGGACTCCTTCTACAGATCGATCGTGCGGTTGTCTCCAACGTCAGGCTGACCGCCGGTGACAGCCGCTTTTGCCACTTTTAACATGACGACGGCCTTCGGTTCGTTGACCGCCCAGTACTCGGCGGTGTCGGCATCCACCCTGATCAGCGAGATCGTCGGGTCTTCGCGACCTTCGGGGAACCACGCCTCGACACGCTTCGACCAGAGTTCCTCGATCTTCGCCTCGTCACGCACGACGGATGCGGCTCCCGCGATCGACAGATAGCCCTTGCCGGATTCCATGGACACGTTCACCTGCTCGCTCGCCTTGATCTCGTCGGTCTTGTCGGAGGGATCCTGGCTGAAGAACCAGAGGGTGCCGTCGAACTCGGCCTCCTGCACCGCAAGAGGTCGGCTGACGAGTTGTCCTTCGCTGTTCGTGGTCGTGAGGAGCGCGATGCGCGATGCCGAGATGAGCTTGGCGACGGTCTCGATTTCTTCTTTGGTTGCAGTCATACCGCGGACGGTACGCCTCGATACGGATGTCGCGACCGGTCGACTTCTGCGAATATGACGAGTATCCAACACCCGATCGATGGGCAGATCTACCCATGGATTCTTTTTCCCCAGCGTCGTTATGCTCTCGCCACAACTTCGCTCTCGCCGGAATCATCATCGGCGCCGTGATCATCGTGATCTCGATCATCTTCTATGCGACGGTCGTCCCCTCGATTATGCAGCAGGCCCAGCTGCAGCAGTAGGCGTAACCGCTCGTCGCAATGGCGCCGTCTCTTCGGAGCGGCGCCATTGCCGTAGGGGCTTTGCCACCGGTACAGTTCACGCGGGGGCGTCGATTCGCGGGCCTCCGTGACCGCCAGGAGATCCCATGACAATGCCACCCCCGCCCCCCGCAGAACAGACACCCTACGGAGCCGCACCGGCGACCTTCCCGGGAAAGACCCTCGGGATCGTCGGCCTGATCCTCGCGATCTTCTTCTCCCTCATCGGACTCATCGTGAGCGCCGTGGCCCGCTCACAGTCGAAGAAGGCCGGTTTCAAGAACACCCCGGCGACCATCGGAATCGTCATCGGAATCGTGTTCCTCGTGCTGCAGATCATCGCCATCATCCTGGTCAGTGTCATCGGTGTCGCAGCCGTCAACTCCGAGTGCAGCGCTGCCGGCCCGGGTCCTCACACCCTCAGCAACGGCAGCACCTTCACCTGCCCGTAACCCGGTTCGCGTCAGGCGATCAGGTGTAACGAGCACGCCGTTTCGGCGGCGTGCTCGTCGCACACGACGAACAGTTCGCGGCAGGCCGGGTCTTTACAGTTCTCGATGTGTGTCGTCGGTGTGGTGCAGAGGTAGCACTCGCTGATGACCGCCGCGTCCGGCGTGAAGGGCACCGACATCCGCTCGTCGAAGACGTAGAGCGACCCCTCCCAGAGGCCGGAGTCGCCATAGGTCTCGCCGTACCGTGCGATGCCGCCCTCGAGCTGGTAGACCTCGCCGAATCCACGGCTGAGCATGAGGCTCGACAGCACCTCGCAGCGGATGCCGCCCGTGCAATACGTGACGATCGGCGAGCCCTTGAGGTGGTCATATCTGCCGCTGTCGAGCTCGGCGACGAACTCGCGGGTGTTCGCGACATCCGGCACAACGGCGTTCCGGAACCGGCCGATGGATGCCTCGATCCGGTTGCGTCCGTCGAAGAAGGTGACCTCTTTCGCGGCGACCAGTTCGTGCAGCTCGTCTGGGCTCAGTCGCGTGCCGCCGCCGATCACGCCCGTCTCGTCGACCCGCAGTTCCGCCGGTGCTCCGAAGCTCACGAGCTCGTCGCGCACCTTCACGGTCAGGCGCGGAAAATCGCCGCCGGCCCCCTCGGACCACTTCGCATCGAGGTCGTGGAACGGCGCGTACTCACGGGTGCGCTTCAGGTACTGTTTGACGTCTTTCAGGTCGCCGCCGACGGTGCCGTTGATGCCGTCCTTCGAGAGGATGATGCGACCGCGGATGCCGAGCGAATCGCACAGTTCGCGCTGCCAGAGGCGCACGGCGGCGGGGTCTGCGAGCGGAGTGAACTTGTAGAACAGCAGAATCTTGGGCACAACCACCGCCCGAGTCTAGATCGCCCGGGTCAGCTGCTCGCCGTGGTCGACTCGCCTTGGTCGACTCGCCGTCGGCTGCTCGCCGTAGGCTTCTCGAATGAGTGAGGCGTCGGACATCGCACCTGTGGATGCCGTGCCCCTACGTACCACGTACCGCCCGGGAGCGCCGCTCGACCTGAAGCAGACCTTCCGTCCGCTGAGTCGCGGCCCGCAGGATCCGACGATGCGCTGGGAGCCGACCGGGGTCTGGCGCACCATCCCGTCACCGCTCGGTGCCGCGACGCTGCACCTGTCGCAGCGACGCGATGTGGTCGAGGCGAGCGCCTGGGGGCCGGGGGCGGAATGGGCCATCGCCGCGGTGCCGGAGCTCTGCGGATGTGGCGACGACGATGCGGGGTTCGATGTGTCGCATCATCCGTTCCTCCACGAGTCGCGGCGACGTAATCCCGGGATGCGCCTGCTGCGCACGGGACTCGTCGTGGAGATGCTGATCGCCGCGATCTTCGAGCAGAAGGTCACCGGCAAGGAGGCGCGGCGGGCGTGGGCCGCGCTGATCCGCGCCCACGGGGCTGAGGCTCCCGGTCCAGCACCGGTCGGGATGCGCGTGTTCCCCGACCCGGGCGTCTGGCGGCTAATCCCGTCGTGGGAATGGCATCGCGCGGGGGTCGATCCGCAGCGGTCGCGCACGGCGATCGCCGCGGCATCCGTCGCGAAGGGGCTCGAGCGAACGCTGGCGCTCGGGCGTGGAGGTGCCGAGGTCGAGCGTCGGCTTCGCAGCGTGCCCGGCGTGGGGGTCTGGACGGCCGCCGAGACGATGCAGCGAGCGCACGGAGACGCGGATGCCGTCAGCGTCGGCGACTATCACCTTCCGGCGCTGGTGGGCTGGGCGCTCATCGGCGAGCCGGTCGGCGACGACGGGATGCTCGAGCTGCTGTCGCCGTGGCCGGGGCACCGCCAGCGCGTGATGCGACTGATCGAGTCGAGCGGATTCGTGAAGCCGCGGTTCGGTGCGCGCATGACGATCCAGGATCACCGCGGGCACTGAGTCCGGCGGTCCCATCGTGATTGTTCGGGTTTAGGACGAATGTTCGTGCGCGCCACCGAACAGTCGCCCTAAACCCGAACAATCACCGCGAAGAACGGCGGCGGCAGGACCCGAACGCGCTCGGGCCGAGATCACTGGCAGAAGATCGCGAGAGTGCAGAAATGGTTGTTCCGGTGCCGGGTTGGAACCAATTGTGCCCATTCACGTGCCTTGCGACCACTTCCGTCCCATCGCGGTCACTTACGCGAATCACAACGAAGATCTGCGGTGGTGGTCATTGCTGAGACCGGCGAGTAGCGTGCACCTAAATGCCGACGAGCGCCGATCGGAAGAGTAATTGAGTTGAGCCGAGACGAAAAATACACGAACACCTAATGGGCCACGGTCGGGCTCACGGCAACCGCGCCCATCGTAATTATCGGTGCGCGGTGCCTCGGCCGTCCGTCGAGTGCCAAGTCCCAATTCGGGATATCCGTCAACACGAATCGATTGATCATCGCGTGGCTGGTCCTTTGCGGGATCGCAGCGCCGATTCCGAGCTTCTCAAGCGGCGTGATAATCGATGAGCGGCAATCAACTCGGCTTTCTTCTGGTCTCGGTTCTCGGCATCGGATTCGGCATCTTCCTCTGGATTAACGCCGAGGCCATAGCCGCCGTTTTCCGGAGTGTGCGACCGTCCCTCTCCAACGCGAGGTCTGGCTCGATGCGATTCGTCTCCATCGTGGCCGTCCTGATCGGTATCGGTGCGCTCATCATCTTCATAGTCAGTGAGACGCGATGAGGTGATCTCGCGCGTTGGGAGATCAACCTATTGTGGGGTCGCATCCCGCGCCGCGTAAGTGTTCGCTTTCGGGGCGGTTGTTCGGGCGCGCCCCCGAACACTCGTCCCGAAAGCGAACAATCGCAGCAGAGAACGGCAGCGCGCACGATCAAGTAGCGTCGAACGGTGCACCTCATCTTCAGGACGTTTCTGGTCTGGCTCCGACGGAATGGCCCGAGACTCGGCATCCGCGACGTCGCCCGGCTGCCGCTGCGCGTGATGCCGACCGACCTCGACATCCTCGGCCACATGAACAACGGCGTGTACCTGTCGATCATGGATCTCGGCCGGATGGACCTGTTTCTGCGCTCCGGGGTCTGGGCGACGATGCGGCGGGCGGGCATCCGTCCGGTCATGGCGAATGAGACGATCACCTTTCGCAAATCGCTGCTGAACCTCCAGCGCTTCGTACTCGAGACCCGCATCATCGGGTTCGACGAACGGGCGATGTACACCGAGCAGCGCGTCGTCGTCGACGGCGAGATCTACTCGCGCGCCATCATGCGCAACCGCTTCATCAAGGTCACCGGGGGCACGGCGACGATCCGCGAGCTCTCCGATGCGACCGGGATCGACATGTCGAACTCAGCTCCGGCCGAGTGGATCGACCGCTGGGCGGCGGATGTGCGGCTGCCGTCGACGGGATCGCCCGCGCCGAGCGTATGGGAGGGGTCATCCGACTCTCCCGCACCTCTCTAGACTTTTCGCATGCCGTCAGAATCCCGCGCGACCTCAGCAGCGGCGCGCAACCAGAAGGTCGAGGCGTTCCGCAAGCAGGAGCGAGCGGCGAAACTCCGTCGTCGGATCATCATCGCCGGCATCATCGTGATCGCGATCATCATCGTCGTGGTGATCGTCGTGGCGGTCACGCGGCCGGGCACACCGGGCAAGGCTCCGGTCTCGAGCCAGATCATCCCGTCGTCCGTGACCGGCGCGTCCACGGCGGAGTCGGCTCCCAAACGGGTGGCGAACACGTCGGGCATCAGCGGCGTTCTCGCCTGGGACACCACCGGATGGCCGGGCGACGGCAGCCCGCACACCGGCGCTCTTCAGCACGATCACGTCGCCGGGCCGGTGACCTACACGGAACTGCCTCCGGTCGGCGGACCGCACAGTGCCATCTGGATGAACGCCGGTGTGTACACGAAACCGGTGCCGACCGAGCGAGCCGTGCACAACCTCGAACACGGCGGGGTCTGGATCACCTACAACCCGAATCTGTCGGTCGCCGACGTGAAGGCCCTCACCGCGTTCGTCTCGAAGCAGAGTCTGATCCCCGAGAACGGGGACGGGGTCACCAACCAGTCCAACCGCTACATCGACCTGAGCCCGTGGGCGAGCAACGCCCTCCCCTCGCCGATCGTCATCAGCGCGTGGGGCTACCAGTTGCGGGTCAGCTCGCCGACGGATCCGCGACTGCAGGCCTTCGTCGACAAATTCCGCAACAGCCAGACCTACTCACCGGAGTTCGGCGGAGCAGTGGATGGCGTGCCGATCGAGACCGGCGGGCGGGCCGCGAGCGACGGTGGCACGGCTGCGAATCCGCCCGGCTCGGCGCAGTAACCGGGCGGCTGAGTAATGGGAGCGGCACAGTGCCCGGAGCGGAGTTTGGCTCTCGATGCGCACTGCCACAAACGCTGATGCAATTCGCACTCAGATAGGTGGCGGCTATCTGAGCGCGAATTACATCAGCCCACGGCGGGAGTGGGCCGAACGCGGCGGGATCGGACGAAAGGTTGTCGAACGAGATTTCGCCGGCCGGTCATGCGGGCTGCCGCTCCGGCGACTGCAGACTCGCAACCAGCGCCATCGCATCGGCCGCGAGGTGCGTGATGGCGTCGAAATCCCCGGCCGCGATCATCGAGCGTGGCACCATCCAGCTTCCCCCGACAGCGAGGATCGACGGATGCGCGAGGTAGTCCCCGACGTTGTCAACGTTGACCCCGCCGCTCGGCATGAACCGCATGCCCGGGAACGGCGCGGAGAGCGCGATGATCGTGCCGAGGCCCCCCAGACGATCGGCTGGGAAGAACTTCACTTCGCGGAGTCCGAGCCTCGCGGCGGCCTGGAGTTCGGTCGCGGTCGCTATTCCGGGCAGTGCGAGCAGGCCGCGCTGCTGCGATCTGGCGACCACTGACGCATCGAGGCCGGGGCTCACGATGAATTCGGCTCCGGCATCCGCGCAGGCATCGACGTCCTCCGGCGAGAGCACGGTGCCGGCGCCGACGGTGAAGCCGTCGAGCTCTGCCATCGCGGCGATCGCTCCGATGCCCGCGGAGGTGCGGAGCGTGATCTCAGCACACCGGATGCCGCCGGCCGACAGAGCTTCGGCGAGAGCGAGCGCATGGTTCGCATCATCGATCACGACCACTGGCACCAGTCGCGCTCGCTCGATGCGGTCGACGACGAGCTCGGATGGGGTGCTCACGGTCTAGGCGCCTTTCGTGAGGGTGGGCGCGGCGACGAGCAGCGCGCGAGCGGTGTCGAGGTCGGTGATGAGCACGTTCGGGAGCCCGCTCTGCAGGGCGGCGCGGATCGGTGCGCGTTTGTCTTCCCCGCCGGCCACCGCGACTCTCAGCGGAATGCCCTCCATGTCGGCAACGGAGATGCCCGTCACCCGACCCTCGAGCGCACCGATGACGTGACCGCTCGCATCGATGAAGTGACAGCAGGTGTCTCCGATGACCTTCCACTGCTGCAGCTCCTCGTGCACCTTCTTGCTGAGCACATCGCCGCGGTAGAGCGCCGACCGCGGGGATGCGCTCAGCGAGCCGATACCGGTGACCATGATGTCGAGGTGCCGATACAGGTCTGCGGTGCGGGCGATGGTCTCGTCCGCGCGTAGGAGTGCTCGCGCTTCCGGGCTCGACACCAGGGCAGGGGCGTGCAGGAGGTAGGGGTTGCCGTCGAGGATGGCGCTCGCCGAGACGACGAGCTGGTTGCCGTTGAAGTTGCCGGCCGAGCTCGCGAATCCGCCGGCGAGCTGCACGACATCCGCCGGTCCGCCCGGAGAGAGGTGACTCACCACCTCCCCGAGGGTCGCCCCCCAGCCGAGCCCGATGCTCGACCCAGCGGTGATCTTCGAATCGAGGTAGGTCGCCGCTACGGCACCGAGCTCAGACAGCCCACCGGATGCGGTCACCGGCCGGGACGACAGGCGCACCTCGAGCAGCCCGAAAGCGTCCCTCAGCTGGTCCGCGATGCGGCCGAGGCGTTCGGTCGGTTCGGTGATCTCGATTCGCGCTATCCCGTATCGGCGAGCGTCATCGAGGATGCGCGCCACCTTGAAGCGCGAGAGCGAGAACTCCTCGCCTATCTCCACCTTCGATCGGTCTTCGATCCAGAACATGCGCGCAACGGTGGCTGCGAGTTCCTCGTCGAAATCGCTCGGCGGCTCAGCAGTTGACTCCGATAAAACCACTGTGTAATACTCCATCTATCAATTGAGCATAAATGTAGCGCTCATATGAGCGGCACGCAAGTACCAACCGCACCAGTTCGACAAACACCAGTTCGACAAAGGAGTCTCATGGCCAACGACCGCCTGTACCGGGTTGCCGTAGTCGGGTTCGCCCACATGCACGCCGGCGACCAGCTGCGGTTCATCGAGGGCCTTGCCGCCGCGGAACTCGTCGGTGTCTGGGACACCGACACCGCACGGCGCGATGCCGTCTGCGACGACCTCGGGGTGGTCGGCGACATCCGCTACACCGACCTGGACGCGCTCGTCGCGGAGACGGCACCGGATGTCGCGATCGTCTGCTCCACCACCGGAGAGCACACCGAGCTCGTCGAGAAGCTCGCGGCTTTGGGCATCCACGTGATCCTCGAGAAGCCGTTCGCGCTGACCCTCGACGATGCCGACCGGATGATCGCGGCGTCGGATTCCGCCGACACGATCCTCGCGATCAACTGGCCGCTCGCCTGGTACCCGGCGCACCTCACCACCCAGCGGCTCATCGCCGAGGGGATGATCGGCGAGGTGACCGAGGTGCACTACTACGACGGCAACCGCGGACCGCTGACCCACGTGCACGACAAGAAGGAACGGGTCGATCCCGACATAGCGACGAAGGCCGCCTCCTGGTGGTACTCGCCAGAGTTCGGCGGCGGCTCGCTGCTCGACTACCTCGGCTACGGCGCCACCATCGGCACCTGGTTCCGGGATGGCGAACTTCCCGAGCGCCTCACCGCCATCACCTGGGGTTCGGATGGCCTCCTCGTCGACGAGCAGTCGGTGGTCGCCGCGGCGTACTCGCGCGGCCTCTCCACCTTCCAGACCAAATGGGGAACGTTCTCGAACCCGTGGGATGCGCACAACGCCCCCGCCTGCGGCTTCGTCGTCGTCGGAACGGGCGGCACGATCTCCAGCCGCGACTTCGCGCCGGAGGTATTCGTTCAGACCCTCGCGAATCCGGCGTCCACCGGGATCCCGGTGGACGAGCCGCGCCTCGAGCAGACCGGCGCGCTCGCGCATGTCGTCAACTGCCTCGACAACGGCACCCGGCCATCCGGTCCGTCGAGCAAGGAACTCTCGCGGATGGGCCAGCAAATCGTCGACACCGCGATCAGGGCGGTCGCGACCGGCCAGACCACCGAACTTCTCGGATCGACCCTCTCGAACGCGACCCTCTAGAAATGAGCACGACGATGTCGACCGCACCCGCGCCCTCCCCGGCCGACGTGGCCTACCTGCCGACCGACCCGATGTCGCTCGCCACCCCGATCGCGATCATCGGCTGCGGCGGCATCAGCGATTTCCACCTCGCTGCGTACAAGGCTGCCGGCTATAACGTCGTCGCACTGTGCGACATCGTGGAGGCGCGGGCGATCGAGCGTCGGGACCAGTACTTTCCGGGCGCGGATGTCTACACCGACCATCACGATGTACTCGCCCGCGACGACGTCGAGGTCGTCGACATCGCCACCCATGTGCACGTTCGTCCGCCGATCGTGCGTGACGCGCTCGACGCGGGGAAAGACGTGCTGAGCCAGAAGCCGTTCGCCCGGTCCATCGAGACCGGCCAGGAGCTGATCGACTACGCGAGCGAGCGCGGTCGCCTGCTGGCCGTGAACCAGAACGGCCGCTGGGCGCCCCACTTCGGGTACCTGCTGGCGGCTCTCCACGCCGGCGTGATCGGCGAGGTCACCTCGGTGGACTTCTGGGAGTACTGGCCGCACGACCGGGTCGTCAGTGGCAACGAGATCTTCTCCAACATGCAGGATCTGATCCTGCTCGACTTCGGCATCCACTGGTTCGACCTCGTCGCGCAGATCTTCGCCGGCAAGCGGGCGACCGAGGTCACCGCGCGGGTAAAGAAGGTGCCGGGCGCCGTCATCCCGGTACCGACTAACACCCAGGTCATCATCGATTTCGATGACGCTCAGGCATCCATCCGCTTCCGCGGCAGTAGCCATTTCGCCGAGGAAGCGGGCTTCCGCGTCGAGGGGACGAAGGGCGTCATCACCCACACCGGCCCCTGGCTCGGCGGCTCGTCGATCACGGTCACGACCGAGGCGGGAAGCACGACGGTCGACCTCGAGGGCGAGTGGTTCACGAACGGCATGCACGGCACGATGGCCGAACTGCTGAAGGCCCGGGAGGAGGGCCGCGTTCCCCTGAACGCCGCGACCACGGTCATCCCGAGCCTGCAGCTCTGCTACGCCGCACTGCTCTCCGCTCGCACCGGCACGACCGTCGACCCGAGCACCGTCGACACGGCGGACCTATGAGCGAGCAGACCTGGCTCGGTATCGACCTCGGCGGCACCTACATCAAGTGGGAGCTCGTCGCGGACGATGGGACGAGCCTCCGGTCGGGCAGAACGCCGACGCCGCGAACGGGACACATCGCCGTGACGGATGCGATCGTGAACATCGTCGACGAACTCGGCGTCGCCGGATTACGGCCGGCCGCCGTCGGGATCGCGGTTCCCGGACACCTCTCGGCAGCGCGCGACTCGATCACGATCCTTCCGAACGTGCCGGGCGATTGGGTCGGGTTCGGCGTGCGCTCGTACATCGCCGAGCGCACCGGTCTCGACATCTCGCTGCTCAACGACGCCCGTGCTTTCGCGCTCGCCGAACTCGAACTCGGTGCTGCCGTCGGAGCCTCGAGCGCGGTCTTCGCGACGATCGGAACGGGGATCGGCGGCGCCGTCGCGGTCGACGGCCGGATCGTGACCTCCGACCGGGATACGTTCGGCGAGATCGGGCACACGACGGCTGTCGTCGACGGGGAAGCGTGCGCGTGCGGCGGGCGTGGATGCGTCGAGGCCTACGCCGGCGGGAGCAAGGTGCTCGAACGCGCCGCCCGCCGAGGTGTCTCGATCGGGCTCGGCCCCGCCGCCCTCACCTCCCTGGAGTTCGCCGCCCGCACCGACCAGGCCGCGGCTGACGTGCTGGCCGAGGCCTACGACGCGTTCGCCGTCGGCATCTCGACCGTCTGCGCCTTCACCGGAGCGAACCTCGTGATCCTCGGTGGGGCCGTCGGCGCGGAGCTTCCCGGTTACCTCGTTCGCAGCCGGCAGCGGCTCGAGCAGCGACGGGAACTCCTCGGTGGCGTCGAGGTGCGCGCGGGTTCACTCGGCGCGCGGGCGGGTGCTCTCGGGGCTGCGCGTGCGGCCCGCCGCAGCCGGTCCGAATCGAAGAACGCCACGTCCCATCCGGAGTTGGAGCACCAGAAATGAACTGGATGAAGCGCGCCCACGAGGTGCTCGAGGCCATCGAGGGCACCCAGACCGACAACATCGCTGCGGCGGCAGCCATTGCCGCCGACTCGATCGGGGCCGGCTCTGTCATGTTCGCCTCCGGCACCGGGCACTCGCGGATCGCGGTCGAAGAGCTCTTTCCGCGGTACGGCTCGTTCCCGGGCTTCTACCCGCTGGTGGAGCTGTCGACCACCTTCCACACCCAGGTCGTCGGTAACAACGGCCAGCGGCAGGCGATGTTCCTCGAGAAGGTGGAGGGTCTCGCCGCCGCGATCCTCGCGAACTTCGAACTGGCGCCGCCGCAGAGCATGATCCTCTTCAGCGCGAGCGGGCAGAACGCCGTGGCGATCGAGCTCGCGACGATCGCGAGGGAGGCCGGCCTCCCGGTGGTCGGGGTCACCTCGCTCGCGGAATACGGCGCGAGCGCGGCCCGTCACAGCTCCGGCAAAAAGCTCGCGGATGTCGTCGACGTCGTCATCGACCTGTGCACTCCGGTCGGTGACTCCCTCGTCACGCTCGACGGCCTCGACACCCCGATCGGGCCGGGCACGACGCTCGCCGGCACCGCCATCGTGAACGCGATGAAGATCGAGACCGCCCGCCTGCTGCTCGAGCGCGGTCAGCTCCCGTCGGTGCTCACGAGCGCTGCCGTGATCGGCGCCGAGCGCTCGCACGAGCTGTTCGAAGATGCCTACCTCGACCAGGCCGAGCGTTCGGCCGCGGTGCTGCGTAAGAGGAGGTCGCGGTCATGAGCGGCACGGGAGGAATCCTGGTCGCGGGCGCCACCGGTGGGATCGGATCGGCGGTGCTCGCCGAGCTCGACCGCCGCGGCGTCCCGAGCGTCGGTGTCGACCGCGACACGATCGACATCACGGTGCCGGGCGGTGCCGAGAGCGCGATCGCGTTCGCGAAGAACACCTTCGGCGACCTCGCCGGCGTTGTGCATGCGGTCGGGATGAGCGGCCGTCGCCTCGGCGACGGACCGGTGACGGAGTGCACGGATGAGGCCTGGGCAGAGGTGCACCGGGTGAACCTCGAGTCGGTCTTCCGTCTGCTCCGCGCTGCGGTGCCGGCGCTCGCCGCGGGAGGCGGAGGCTCGATCGCCGTCGTCGGCTCCGGACTCGCCCGAACACTCGACGACGACTTCCTCACGGTGGCCTACGCGACGGCCAAGGGAGCACTGCTGCCCCTCATCCGGTCCTCAGCCTATGTCGGTGCAAAGAGCGGCGTGCGCGTCAACCTCGTCTCGCCCGGCGTGGTCGACACCCCGATGGCCCGTCGCGCCATCGCGTCACCGGACGTCGGCCCGCGCCTGGCCCGGATGCAGCCGCTGAGTCGCGGCGCCCAGTCGGCCGAATCGGTCGCGAAGGTCATCTGCTGGGTGCTCTCCGACGACTCCGGCGACCTCACCGGAGCCGAACTGCCCGCCGACGGAGGCTGGACCCTCCGATGAGCGAGACAAAGATCCGTACCGTTCTCGGCGACATCGACGCCGCTCTCCTCGGGCGTACCGACGCCCATGAGCATGTGTTCCTCTCCTCCCCCATGCTCACCGGCGACGAGTTCCAGGATGTCGACAAAGCGATACTCGAGCTGCGCATGGTCAAGCAGTCGGGCATCGACGCCCTCGTCGACCTCACGACGATCGGACTCGGCCGCAAGCCCGCGGCCCTCGCGGCCGTATCCCGCGACACCGGCGTGCACATCGTGGCGGCGACCGGATACCACCGCGACGCCCACTATCGCGCCGACCACTGGATCTACACCGCCACCCGCGATCAGCTGCTCGACGCCGTGATCACCGACATCCAGACGGGAATGGATGCCTCGGACTGGGCCACCCCGTTCCGCGAGACCACGTCGGCCAGGGCCGGCATCATCAAGGCCGGGGCCTCCTACCAGCGCATCACCGGCACCGAGCAGCTTCGCCTCGAGGTCTGCGCAGAGGCCGCCGTGCGAACGGGAGTACCGCTCGCCGTCCACACGGAGGTCGGAACCGCAGCCGACAGCATCCTCGACGTGGTCGAATCGGTCGGCCTTCCGGCCTCGCGGGTGCTGCTCGCCCACCTCGATCGCAATCCCGACGCCGACCTGCACGAGCAACTGATCCAGCGCGGCGCGACCCTCGTCTACGACACCGTCGGCCGCATCAAATACCGCCCGGACAGCCAGCTGCTCGACCTCTGCGCAGAGCTCGTGGAGCGCGGGCACGCGTCGCACCTCACCCTCGGAACGGATGTCGGGCGTCGCGGCATGCTCAAGGCCTACGGCGGCGGACCGGGCATGGACGTTCTCGGCCGAAGTTTCGTGCCGCGCCTCCAGCAGCTGATCGGCGCCGACTGCGTGTCGACGCTTCTCGTCGACACCCCCCGCCGTTTCCTCTCCATCGAAGGAGCACGACAATGACCGTCAGCCCGTTCGCCCTCGCCCGAACGCTCGGCCCGGCCGTCGCGTCGATCCCGGCGCTCGCCGAGGTGGACGTCGTGGTCGTCGGCGGAGGCTCAGCCGGCTGTTCGGCCGCGATCGCTGCCAGCCGTGGCGGCGCGCGGGTGCTGCTCGTCGAGAAGTCCGGGCGCCTCGGCGGAATCGGCACGGCCGTGCTCGACACCTTCTACGGTTTCTACACTCCGGGCGAGAACCGCAAAGTGGTCGGCGGCATCGCCGACGAGGTCGTCGAAGCGCTCACCGCGGAGGGTGCAGCCTTCATCCGCCCGAACACCTACGGCGCCGGCGGGGGCGTCACCTACAACCCCGAGACACTGCTCGGCGTCTGGGATTCCCTCGTGACGGCGGCCGGTGTCTCGATCCTGTTCCACTCCCTCGTCATCGACGTGCTCCAGGGCGCCGCGGGCGACGAGGTCACCGGGCTGCTGATCGCCAACAAGAACGGTCTTTCGCGGGTGTCCGCGCGCTACGTCATCGACGCATCCGGAGACGCGGATGTCTGCGCGCTCGCCGGCGTCGGCTTCGACGGAGCCGAGACGGGTGAACAGGTGCAGGCGCTCACGACGACCTTCCGCCTCGCGAACGTCGACGACGAGAAGTCACGGTCGTTTCCGAAGGAACAGCTCTTCGATCGGATGGCGGAGGCCGCGGCATCCGGACGCTACGACCTTCCCCGCCAGGAGGGCAGCATCCACCGCACCCCCGTCGCCGGGGTCTCACTCGCCAACATGACGCGGGTCGAGAACGTGGATCCCACCGATGTCTCCGCCCTCTCTCTCGCCGAGGTCGAAGGGCGGCGCCAGGTCGGGGAATACGTGCGCTTCCTCCAGAACGAGGTACCCGGCTACGAATCCGCGGAACTCGTCGGCATCGGGATGCACATCGGGGTACGCGAGAGCCGCCGGATCCGTGGCGACTATCGGCTCACGGAAGACGACGTGCTCTCCGCGCGACGCTTCGACGACGCGATCGCCTGCTGCGGCGCGCCGATCGAGGATCACACGGGCGGCACCGACACCGTCTGGAAGTACATCCCCGACTCCGGCAGCTACAACATCCCGTATCGCGTGCTGCTCCCGGTCGGCCTCGAGAACGTGATCGTCGCCGGTCGCTGTCTCTCGGCAACCCACGGAGCACACGCATCCGCTCGATCGATCGCCCAGTGCCTCGCGATGGGACAGGCCGCCGGCACCGCCGTCGCGCTCGCCACCCCGATCGACTCATCACTTCGAGAGCTCTCCATCCGCTCGCTTCAGGATCGCCTCGTGCGTGACGGCGCGGTGCTGGAGAACCCGGCTCTCGCGGCCTCCGACACTTTCGCCGGAAGGAGTACCCCGTAACACGTCCACACCAGCACACCCGTCACTCGACACCAACACTCAAGCACTCGACAACAGCACTCAAGGAAGAGAAAATGCGAAAATCAAGAAAACTCGCCGTCATCGTCGGCGCGACCCTCACAGCGACACTCGCGCTGGCCGGATGCTCGGCCGGAGCATCGACCTCGGGCGGCGCAAAGACGCTCAGCCTCTGGGTTCCGGCGGGCACGCCGACCGTCGCGCCCTATATTGCGAGCTTCAACAAGAGTCACCCGCAGTACAAGGTCACCCTTCGCGAGATCCCCTTCGCCAACTACGACAACGCGCTCGGCCAGGCCTTCAGCGCCGGCCAGGGCCCGGACCTCGCGCAGATCAACGGCACGTCGATGCCGTCGTTCGCCGGCAAGGGATTCCTGCAGCCGATCACCCCCATCATCGGAACCACGGGCGACGTGGCGACCAGCAACTTCTACCCCAACCTGCTGAAGGCCGCCCAGTTCAACGGCAAGCAGGTCTCCATCCCGATCGATACCGGCACCCGGGTCATCCAGTACAACAAGAAGCTCTTCGAGAAGGCCGGCGTTCAGCCGTTCGGTGAGACGGCGACGTACTCCGAGATCCTCAACGCGGCCCAGAAGATCCAAGCACTCGGAAATGGCATTCAGGGCTTCTGCTACGTGGGTGGCGTCAAGGAGTACACGATCAACTCCAACATCGGCCCGTTCATCAAGCAGTCCGGTGGCGAGTTCATCAACTCGGCCGGCACCAAGGCGACGATCGACACCGCGGCGGCCATCCGTGGCGTGACGTTCTTCAAGGATCTCGCCGCGACCGGCAGCAAGTCCAACATCGTCTCGACGTCTGAAGCGTCGTGCGACGAGGGTCTCGCCGCGGGAACGGTCGGCATGCAGTACAACGGGTTCTGGGTCATTCCGTCGAAGGCGGACCCGGCGGTCTTCGAGCTCGGTCAGACCCTTCCGAAAGACAAGACCACCTACTCGAGTACGGGTGGATGGGTTCTCGGTGTTCCGGCCTATGTGAAGTCCGACAAGTCCGCGATCATCAAGGCCTTCGTCGCCGACATGTACAAGCCGACCAATCTCGTGAAGTTCACCGGTCTCATGCCGGCGACCCTCTCGGGTCGGATGCGGCGACCACTCTCAAGGCGTCGCAGTACGACATCTACTGGAAGATTCTGAAGGAGAACGCCGACAATCCCATCCCGCTGAGCGACAAGCTCGTCGAGCAGGGCAACCTCCTCACGAGTGCCGTGCAGTCCATCCTGCAGGGAACATCGTCGGTTCAGAGCGCTCTCAGTACGGCCAACACCGCCTTCCAGGCGACGTTGACCAAGTAAGAATGCGGGGCGAGTGGTGACATCGATCAGAGCGGCCGGCGTAGGGGTGACCCTGCGTCGGCCGGTGAAGAAACGAACGCACGTGCAGCCGTATCTCTGGCTGGTACCGGCGTTTGCCCTCTTGGCGTTCGTGGTCGGATATCCGATCCTCCAGAACATCATCCTGAGCTTCACGACCGCATCGGGCGGGGTCAACTCGTTCGTGGGTTTCGCGCAGTACGCCGCGCTGCTCAAAGACCCGGTCTTCTACCAATCGATACTCCTGACCATCTATTGGACGGTCGGTGTCACCGCTCTGCAGTTCTTCCTCGGGGCGGTCGCGGCTCTCGCGGCTGACCGCAACACCTGGTTCATCCGGCGCGTCCGAACCATCCTGATCATCCCGTGGGTGCTTCCCGGCGTCGTCGTCGCCAACATCTGGGTGGTCTTCTATAACGACAACGGACTCATCAACACGGTGCTGACCGCGATCGGGCTACCGACCCAGCAGGCCTGGCTCGCCGACAGCAACACGGCCATGATCGCGGTCATCGTCGCGGCAGCCTGGAAGGGATTCCCGTTCTACTTCCTACTGCTGCTCGCCGGGCTGCAGTCGGTGCCTGAGGAGACGCGTGAGGCGGCGAAGCTCGACGGCGCGGGGTCTTTCCAGACGCTCATCCGGGTCGTGCTTCCCCAGATGCGCGCGATCGTGGTCACGAGCCTGGTGCTCGGGGTCATCGCGACATCCAACTACTTCGACGGCATCTACCTGATGACCGGGGGCGGACCGAACAGCGCGACCCTGACGCTGCCGATCTTCGTCTACAACACCGCGTTCTCCAATTTCGACTTTGCCAAGGCATCCGCACTCTCGGTGATCATCCTGCTGCTGGTGCTGGTGCCCGTCATCGTCAGGCTGATCGCCGGAAGGAAGCGGGTACGGTTTTGAACGCCATTCGCAATCGTCTGTCGGGCCTCGCCCCGAACGTCGTGCTCTTCATCATCCTGGTGATCGTCGTCGTGCCCTTCATCTGGGTCCTGATGGCCTCGTTCCGCCAGTCGAACGTGCTGACCGGATCGTTCTTCGACTTCTCGAACCTCGGACCGGCCAACTATCTGAAGGTTCTCTCCAGTGGTCTTCCGGGCAACCTGGTCAACAGCGCGATCGCCTGCGTCGTCGCCGCCGTGGCGAGCGTCTTCGTCAGCGCGGTCGCGGCCTATGCCTTCTCGCGGTTCACCTTCCGCGGCAGCAGCGCGCTCTTCTGGCTGATCCTCGTCGTGCAGGTCATCCCCGCCGTCTCGATGGTGGTGCCGCTCTACAAGCTCTGGGCCGACCTGCACCTCTTCAACAGCGTCGTCGGGCTCGGAATCGCCTACGCCGGCCTCAACACCGCCGTCTGCATGCTGCTGCTCAAGGGATTCGTGGATGACATCCCCCGCGAGCTCGACGAGGCGGCCGCCATCGACGGCTGCGGTCATTTCGCCGCCTTCCGTCGGGTCGTGCTGCCACTTCTCGCCCCGGCACTCACCTCGGCGGGTATCTACGTGCTCGTCAACACCTGGCAGGAGTTCGTGATCGCGTCGTCGCTGCTCAACGACCCTAATTCGTTCACGGCGACGGTCGGGCTGCAGAACCTGGTCGGGCAGTACACCACCGACTACGGCGGGATCATGGCCGGTTCGGTGCTCACCGCGATCCCCGTGATCATCGTCTTCGCGATCTTCCAGAAGCAGTTCGTGTCGACGGTGACGGGTGGACTGAAGGGGTAGCTCCGGGCGCTTCATGCCGCGTGCTGCGTGCTGTTTGCGTGCCGGGTACTGCGCGCATTCAACATCACCGGGCACCGAGGTATGGCAAAATTCTGATGTTGACGGATCGGGCCGACCTTCGGCGTCCGACACTCACTGCCACAAACGCTGATGTAATTCGCGCTCAGATAGACGGCGGCTATCTGAGCGCGAATTACATCACGCACAGAGGGAGACGACCCTCCGCACGGAAGACGGCGCTCCGCAGAGGAAAGCTGCACTCCGCAGAGGAAAGCTGCACTCCGCAGCGAGATTGCGGAACGTCGTCGAACGCACATCCGCCACCCGCTACGACCAACTCGCAAGCACGTACCGCGAAGGGGCAGCCCTACTCGTCGTGCAGTGTCAGCTCCAGCTGGCGACCGCCGATCAGCCACTCGGTGAGGTAGATACGCCCGTCTCGTGACACGGCGATTCCGTGCGGGCTGTTCAGCATGCCGGGCTCGAGCAGCGGCCGCTCGAGTGAACCGCTGCGCTCGGCGTTCGGCCAGCCGGGGCGGCCTCGCTGCGACCGGGACTCGATGAGGGCTCGCACGATATACGCAGCCGATACGGCGAGGAGTGCGCCGTCAAGCTCCGTATCGAGCAGTTCGTCGCCGCGAATCGCGAGGCTGCTCGGGCTCGTGAAGAGCGGGTCGACGAGCGTGTGGACGAAGGTGCCGTCCAGCTCGAAGAAGACGAGCCGGCGATTGCCGCGGTCGGCGACGATGAGCTGCGGATGTCCGGACCGGTCGTCGATCACCAGTCCATGCGGGCAGGCGAAGACGGTGCCGCTCTCGCTTCCGTCGATGGTTCGCACGAGCACCCCGTCGGAGTAGAAGTGCACGAGACTCGCGCCGTAGCCGTCGGCGACGATCGCGAGCGTCGCGGAATCGTGCTGCGTGCAGACGACGGATGTCGGCTCCCATGCCTTCCCCGTCGGCGACAGCGGCGGCGCCGGCAGCGCTGTGAACTCGAATGTCTCCAGGTCGAGGCTGCCGGCCTGTCCGGGTGCGGCTTCCGTCTCGTAGCCGAGCTCGCGTCGCGCCTTGAAGCCCGGATCGGCGAGCCAGAGCACCTCACCGGCGTCGTCGTGGGCGTAGAAGATGCCGTGGATCTCGAGCAGGGGAACGGCGCGGTGATCGATACCGTCGACACCGTGCAGCCCCGGGCGATAAAGTATCAGCCCGCCACCGGAGGGTTCGGCGAAGATCACCGTTCCTGCGTCAGTCACGGCGATGCCGGAGTGCGACCATCCGGGATCGTCGGCCGTATCGGGGACAAGACACTTCCAGTCGATCAACGTCATCCGATGCTCTCCCAAACGGCCACACGTGCCGCAACAGTGAAGCAGCCCGGGACGCTTGGCGTCCCGGGCTGCGGTGGGTGGTCGGCTACTTCGCGGAGTAGAGGATCGGGTTGAGCGGGCCGGAGGGAACCTCTCCCACCGGGGTACCGCCCAGCCAGTCGTTGACCTCGCGAGCATGGAACTCGTTGGTCGGCGCGATGATCTCGATGTCGGCATCCATGTAGATGATGGTCATCACGGCGCGCGGCGAGCCGGAGTTGTTGGCGCCGGCCCGGTGGAAGGTCCACCCGGTGTGGAACGAGACATCGCCGAGCTTGAACGGCTCGACGACGAGCGGGAAGTTCGCTTCGGCAAGGTCGACTTTGAGCTTGGCCTCCGACTCGTCACTGATCGGGAGGTCGCGGCCGAATTCGTGCTTCTGGCTGCCCCTGGCGAAGGAAAGCGGACCCATGTCCTCCGGCGTCTCCTGCAGCGGAACCCAGACCGTCACCGTGCGATCGCTCGACAGCGGCCAGTAGTACTGGTCGGCGTGCCACGGGGTGATGCCGCCGCCCGACTCCTTGTACAGAGCCTGGTGCTGGTAGAGGCGAACGCCGCGAACACCGAGCAGGTCGGCCGCGATGGCGGCGAGACGCTCGGAGAAGACGAACTCCTTGACGATCTCGCTGTGCTGCCACAGGTTCGACACCTGCAGGAACGCCTTGCCGTAGGTGTCACGCTCTTCGAGGGGAAGGTGCTGGGTGTTGAGTTCCTTCACCTTTGCGGTGATCTCGGCCTCGTAGTATTTCAGAGTCTCGGGATCGAGAACGGCGGAAAGCTTGACAAAGCCTTCCTCGTTGAACTTCTGGATGGTTTCGAACGAGACGGGGTATCTCGTCTTCATGTTCTCAAGTGTGGTGGTCATGAGTAAAGAATCGTCGAAATCAGCACCCGGAACAACGTCGCTCGATTCACTTTGTAATACTATTTTGTCACTGGGCGCGCGAGTGTCAGGCGGTTATTATTCGAGGGAGAACCCATGCTCGCATCGTTCGAGCACATCGTGCCGACCTTCCCGCTCACCTGGGCGATCACGACGCTCGACCTTCCGCAGTTCGAGTCGACCTGGCACTTCCATCCGGAGTTCGAACTCACCTACATCCGGGCCGGTCAGGGTACGCGTCTCGTCGGGGACTCGGTCGGCGAGTACGTGCCGGGTAACATCACCCTGATCGGGCCGGAGGTACCGCACACCTACGTGTCGACGCCGGGCGAGCTGAAGCATTCCGCAGTGGTGATGCAGTTCAAACGCGACTTCCTGGGCGACGGATTCTTCGACCTCCCGCTCTTCGCCAGTGTCGCGGCGTTGCTCAGGGCGTCCCGGCGCGGGGTCTCGTTCGCCGTCGAGGATGACGTGATCGCGCGCCTCGAGAGGGCCGCGCCGGCCGAGAAGACGCTCGGACTTCTCGAGCTTCTGGTCGATCTGTCGCACCGCACTCCCGACATCCTCGCGAGCGACCAGCAGACGCCCGCGCTCAATCTGGTGTCGGCACAGCGGATCGAGTCGATGGTTCGCCTCATGCACACCGACTTCGCCTCGGACGTCACCCTCGCCGACATCGCGGCCGCCGCCCACCTCACCCCGAGTTCGGCCAGTCGGCTGTTCTCCCGAAGCACAGGAAGCAGCGTCACGATCTACCTCAACGTCGTTCGCGTGAACGCCGCCTGTCGCCTGCTCAGGGACACGGATGCCTCGATCGCCTCGATCGCCGTCGACAGCGGGTTCACCAACCTCTCGAACTTCAACCGACGCTTTCGAGACGTGAAGCGGATGACCCCGCGGGAGTATCGGGCGGGATTCACGCTCGACGCCGTGTCACAGCTGTAAGCCGCTACTCGCCTTTCGAACCCTCGTCATCCGTCGCTTCCTCGCTCGCCGATGCAGCGGACTCCTCCGGAAGCGACCCCAGCGGCCCTCCGCCGAAGTCGGCCGCGTTCGCCGCGGGTGCCGACTCCTTCAGCAGCGCAGCAGCCGTCGCGAGCGCCTCAGCTGCCTCAGCTGCATCCCCCGCGGCGGCGCCGCCCTGGTTCGCGAACTGGTCGAATGTCGCCATGAGCGTCTCCTTCAGATCCGATGCCCTGCTGACTTCTGCCCTGCGAGCCTAGCCAGCCTGCCATGTTCACGTAAAGCCTGTCACCTCCAGGAGAAGATGCCCTGGGGGTCGTGCTCCGCCGCAATCGACATGAGCCGCTCGAACGTGTCTTTCGGCCAGCACGATGGATACTTCTCCGGCGATGGATGCGCCGCGAAATTGATCGTCGTCTGGCTCGACGTCCACGGGGCGAGGCTCGTGAGTGTCGCGGCCCAGAACGCGTCGAACGACTGCGCGGAGACATCCGGAGTCAGCACGCCGACGAGCCCGAGCGTGAAGGCGTTCCCCCGGCCGCCGACGGAACTCCCGCCCTCGACATCGATGGCGGTGCGATTGCCGAGGTGACGCAGTTCGGCCGAGACGACGGGGGGATGGGCATCCGCTCCGAAGCGTGCGAGAAAGGCGCCGGCGAACTCGGCATCGGCCGAGGTCAGCATGACGCCGTCCACCCAGGCGGGCGCCGGCCGGTCGGGGTCGTTGTGCACGAGCGCGATCTTCGTGGTCGGCATCGCCCCGAGGGTGTCGATGAGCACGGGTGCGAGGGCGCGGAGGGGCTCGGCGAGTCGCGACCCCTCGTCGATCTCGCCGGGATAGACGAACCGCAAAGCGAGCGCGGTCGCCCCTCTCAGCGGCGGTGGAAGCTCATCGATCGGCGGAAACCGGATGATCGCGATCGACGTCGACACCTCAGGATCGGCCGTCGCGCACCAGTCGAGCCAGCCCGTGAGAACGGTGTCGATGTGCTCGGCGGCGAAGAACAGCGAGCCGCCGTAGATCTCGGCGAGAGGCACGAGGGCGAAGGTCAGCTCGGTGACGACGCCGAAGCCGGCCCTCCCCCCGCGCAGAGCCCAGAACAGGTCGGGATTCTCGGTCGCGCTTGCGACCTTCAGCTCGCCGTCTGCCGTGACGATCCGGAACGAGATGGCGAAGTCGGAACTGAAGCCATGGCTGCGCGCGTACGGCCCGAGCCCGCCGCCGAGCGTGTAGCCGATGGCGCCGACCGAGCCGGAGGATCCGGTGATCGCGGTGAGCCCATGCTCGCCTGCCGCCGCGATGACCGCTGACCACCGCACTCCCGCACCGATCGTCGCGATCCCGGCGACCGGGTCGATGACGACCGTGTCGAGACGACGCGTCGTGATGAGCAGACCGCCGCTCAGGGTTCCGTGGGCGGCGTGCCCCGTCGACTGGATGTGCACGTGCAGCCCATTGCGGGATGCGAACAGCACCGCCTGCTGCACGTCGGCTTCGCTCGCGACGCCGACCACGACATCCGGATGCACCGTGGCCGCGAGCATGAAGGGGGTGACTTCAGCGCCGAATCCGTCGTCGCCCGGCACCAGCACCGGTCCGGCGACCTCTGTTCTCAGCACGGTCACGTCAAGCGTCATGGCCACACGTTAGCGGCAGCGGATGACGAGCGGCCGTCGCTTCGCGGCTAGAGCCCTTCGAGAACCGCCATCGCGGCGTTGTGCCCGCCGATGCCGCTCACCCCGCCGCCGCGCACCGCACCCGCTCCGCAGAGCAGGATGCGATCGTTGGCGGTCGCGACGCCCCAGCGCTCGGCCGCGGTCGCGAGCGGCGCGTCATCCTCCGCGAACGGCCACGACAGCGGCGCGTGGAAGATGTTGCCGCCGGGCAGACCGAGTGCCGACTCGAGGTCTGCGGTGGTCTTCGTCTCGATGCAGGGCCGGCCGGCGGCATCCAGCAGCAGGAGGCCCTCGATGGGTTCGGCGAGCACACTGTCGAGCGAGTCGAGCACCGCACGGGTGAGTTCGTCGCGGCGGGAGTCGCCGTTCTGCGACGAGATCAGCCGGTCAGGGGTGTGCAGCCCGAAGACGGTGAGGGTCTGGGCGCCGGAGGCGAAAAGCTCCGGAGAGAGTATCGACGGATCGGTCAGCGAGTGACAGTAGATCTCGGCCGGAAGCGGGCTCGGGATGATGCCGACCGACGCATCCCGAAACCCGCTCTCGAGCTGGCCGTAGCCCTCATTGATGTGGAACGTTCCACCGAAGGCCGCGGCCGGGTCGATCGACGAATCGAGCAGGTGCGGCAGCCGGGACAGCAGCAGGTTCACCTTGACCTGCGACCCCTCGGGCCGCTCACTCACGACGCCGAGCATCCGCGCGAGCACGTGTGGGGCGACATTCGCGAGCACCGTCCCGCCGACGATGGTCCGCTCGGCGTCGCCAAGCAGGTAATGCACCTCGCCGTCCGGGCTTATCGACACGACCTCCGCGCCGGTGAGGATCGTCGCGCCGGCCGTGCGCGCCGCATCCTCGAGCTGGCTGGAGACCGCGCCCATGCCGCCGATCGGAACGTCCCAGTCGCCGGTTCCGCCGCCGATCACGTGATAGAGGAAACAGCGATTGGCGTCGAGGTTCGCGTCGTTGGCAGAGGCGAAGGTGCCGATCAGCGCGTCCGTGAGCACGACGCCGCGCACGAGATCATTCTCGAAGCGCCGCTCGATGACCGCGCCGATCGGGCGCTCGACCAGGTCGTTCCAGAGTGAGTCGTCGGCGACGAGGGCCCTCAGCTCAGTGCGTCGCAGCAGGGGTTCGCAGACGGTCGGGAAGACCGCGCTCGCCACGCGGGCGGTGTCGTCGTAGAAGGCGTTCCACGCGACGATGTCGGCGCCGATCGAGCGGAACGAGGCATCCGTAGCCGCAGCGTCCCCGTTGTCGACGAGCAGCCCTTTCGCTGTGCCGGGAAGCGGCGTGTACGACGAATATCGCCGCCTGGCGAGCGGGATGTCGAGCTTCAGTTCGCGGATGATGCGGGCCGGAAGCAGGCTCACCAGATACGAGTAGCGCGACAGCCGCGCCTCGAACCCCTCGAACGCGAAGGCACTGACCGCCGCGCCGCCCACCGAATCGAGGCGCTCAAGCACGGTGACCGAGAGGCCGGCCTGCGCGAGGTACGCGGCGGCGACGAGTCCGTTGTGGCCGCCACCGACGATGACGACATCGGCGCTGGTGGTGCCGGTCACGCTATCTTCTGCTCGGGTTCGTCGTCGGTCTCCGGCTGTGGCGCATCCTCGTCGGCTCCGCAACCGATGGCGCCGACGACCCGGGCGGAGAGCGACTCGAGCGACGCGGCATCCATCGGCTCGAGAACATCGAGGAAGTAGCGACGGATGGCGGCACTGTGTCCGCGGATCGCCCCGAGAACGGCGCGTCGGCCGGAGACGGTGAGCCCGATCCACGATCCGCGAGCATCGACGTCGCATTCGGTGCGGTCGAGCAGCTCGCGCTTCTCCATGCGCGTCACCAGATGCGAGACGCGGCTCTTCTCCCAGCCGATCGCCTCGGCGATGGCCGTGATGCGCAGGCTTCGCCGCGGGGCGTCGTAGATGGCGAGGAGGATCTCGTATTCCGATGCCGAGAGCCCTGAATCGCGCTGCAGCTGCAGGTCGAGCGCCCGGTCGAGGCGACGACGCATCGTGTAGAACGACTGCCACGTTTCGCGCTCGGCGTCGGTCAGCGCCGGAGATTCAGCCATACCCAGATTCTATGCAGTGAGTGACGCGTCACCGAGGGGGTTGACCCCGGTTCATCGGGTTATGCCCGCTGGATTCAGCCTGCCTCTAGCCGAGAATACTTTTCGTCAGGTCGCTGGGGACCAATCGGATGTCTACTGTCCACCTGTAGTCGTCGCTCATCCAGGTGAAGGCACCTCGTTCCGCTGCTTGGATCCATCGCGAAATCGGTGTGCAGAGGGAGACGGCGCGATCCGTCAGCTCCGTCTCTCGTTCGGCGAAAGACACGTTAGCTGATCGAATTCGGGGTGGCGCGTCTCCGGGTTCGTTGCATTCGACCGCGACAGCTTCGGAGCTGGTTTCTAGTCTGAGCCAGCCTTCGCCCGCGCCGTAGGTGAGGCTGTCGTAGTCCAGTTCCTCTGAGAGCGCCAGTTCTAGGTCGCCTCGGGAATCATCGTAAGTTTTCAGGGCCTCATCCAGAGTGGCCATTCGGATAACGGGCAATCCACCGATGAGGATGCCGGGTCTTCGAACCACTCCGTTATGCCACCGGAACCACACGACGAGCTCCTCGGGGCACCTCAGCCCCCGGGACGAAAGTTTTGCGTCGATCTCCAGGCGGCTGATGCCGGGATTGAGGTAATCGGCGACCGGACTGCCGAGGCTCGTCAGGGCTGCCTCATATTGCTCGAGAAGCTCCCTGAGTCGCTGTGGGCTCGCTCCTTCGAGCATTGGCCCGTCCGGGGTGCTCAGGTATCGGAAGTCTGAATGCATGGCGTCCTCAAGACTCCTATCCAGGCTGATTCTCCGCCCTCCGCTCTCCGCCCTCCGCCCTCCGCCCTCCGCTCAGCGCGATCCGGTCGGAATGCCGCGCGGCCCCTCCGAAAGAAGTTGCATCAAAAACATGGGCATCACATTATGACTATTCGATGAGCGAGTTGGTCCATCTCTCCACTGGAACCATGCGATTGCTTCCTGCGGCGCAACGAGACCACATTCGTCGAATGCCAGAGTGACATCGGAGGCAGAAGCTCCCGGGCGGAGATATTCGTCGACCGGCACCTCCTGTTTTCTCAGCTCGACTTCCAGCGCGATCAAGACTTCTGAGAGAAGAGCGGGTGATGCACCCTCGACTGACGGTCCGAACTCGGAACCGATCGTCTCGGGAAGATCAACGAGCATGGGGTAGCCCTCCTCAGACACGACATGGAGCCGACGGTCAGCACGCGGGCGTTCTCAGCTATTCCAGCGCATCGATCAGAAAAACTGATGGAACTCGCTCAGATGGCGAACTCTTGCATCGCGCACGAAACGACGCAGAAGCCTTGCGCTTCGAGCCGGGATCCCCGCAACGGCGGGCGATTAGGCTCGCTACATGCCCTCGCATGCCTCCGATGCCCCCGATGTGTCCGTTGCGACAAACGACGATGTGTCCGCCGCACTCACCGGGGACGTCGCCCGATCTACTGCTGCGCTCGCCGACCCGCTCACCCGGGAGACGATCGAGACGGTGCGTCGCTGGCTTCGGGAGAGCGCGGATGTCGCCCCCGACGCATCCGCCGAGCGCCTCGCGGGCGTACTCAAGGACCCCCGCGGTCTCGACTTCACCATCGGGTTCGTCGACCGCGTCGTCCGGCCGGAAGACCTCAGGGTGGCCGGACGCAACCTCGAGGCGCTGTCGCGGTCGATCCCGTCATTCCTTCCCTGGTACATGCGCTTCGCCATCCAGCTCGGCGGAGGTTTCGCCCCGCTCATCCCGTGGCCCATCGTGCCCATCTCACGTGCGGTCCTCCGGCGAATGGTCGGCCACCTCATCCTGGATGCGACCCCGAAGAAGCTCGACAGGAGCATCGCGGAGCTGCGTCGTGCCGGCGTTCGGCTCAACCTCAACCTGCTCGGCGAGGCCGTGCTCGGTGACGAAGAGGCCGACCGCCGTCTCGCCGGCACGCGCGAGATGCTCGAGCGCGACGACGTCGACTACGTCTCGATCAAGGTGTCGTCGGTGTCGAGCCAGCTGTCGATGTGGTCGTTCGACGAGACCGTGACGAGGGTCGTCGCCCGCCTGACACCCCTCTACGAGCTCGCCGCAGTCTCTGCGAAGCAGAAGTTCATCAACCTCGACATGGAGGAGTTCCGCGACCTGGACCTGACCATCGCCGTCTTCGAACGCCTTCTCGAGCAGCCGCGGCTCCGCGGGCTCGAGGCCGGCATCGTGCTGCAGGCCTACCTTCCCGACGCTCTCGACGCGCTGCAGCGGCTCACGGCGTGGTCGAAGGAACGCCAACTGAACGGTGGCGCCGGTATCAAGGTGCGGCTAGTGAAGGGCGCGAACCTCGCGATGGAGCACGTCGACTCCGAGCTGCACGGCTGGCCGCTCGCGACCTGGGGCAGCAAGGTCGACACCGACACGAACTACAAGCGCGTGCTCGACTGGGCGCTCACCCCGGAGCACACCGACGCCGTGCGCATCGGTGTCGCCGGCCACAACCTCTTCGACATCGCCCACGCATGGCTGCTCGCCAAGCAGCGCCGCGTCGACACCCGTATCGAGTTCGAGATGCTGCTCGGCATGGCCACCGGGCAGGCGGATGCCGTCAAACGAGACGTCGGCGGCCTGCTGCTCTACACACCCGTTGTGCGCCCGAGCGAGTTCGACTCCGCGATCTCGTACCTCATCCGCAGGCTCGAAGAGAATGCCAGCACCGACAACTTCATGTCGGGGGTCTTCGAACTCGACCGGCCATCCGTCTTCAGTCGCGAGGAGAACCGCTACCTCGACTCCCTCGCCGGGCTCGATTCGATCGTCCCTCCGTCCAACCGGGTGCAGGATCGTACGGCCCACGTGCCGGAACCTCCGGTCGATACCGCGCCGCGCCCGTTCCACAACGAGCCGGACACCGACCCGTCGATCGCGGCCAACCGTCAGTGGGGACGGGACATCCTCTCCCGGGTGCCGACCTCCGCACTCGGCGTCTCCGGCATCGCCGACGCTCGGATCACGGATGCCACGGCCCTCGACGAGGTCATCTACAGCACCTCGACCGCCGGCACATCCTGGGGCCAGCGCCGCGCCGACACCCGCGCCGCCGTGCTGCACGCCGCCGGCGAATCGCTCGCCGCGAGTCGTGCAGCGCTCATCGAGGTCATGGCGAGCGAGACCGGCAAGACCATCGCCGAGGGCGACGTCGAGGTCAGCGAGGCCGTCGACTTCGCCCACTTCTACGCCGAGCGCGCGCGCGAACTCGACCGGGTCGAGAACGCGACCTTCGTTCCGCCGAAGCTCATCGTCGTCACCCCACCGTGGAACTTCCCGGTCGCGATTCCGGCCGGGTCAGTGCTCGCAGCGCTCGCAGCAGGCGCCGGAGTCATCATCAAGCCGGCACCGCAGGCGAAGCGCAGCGCGGCCGTTCTCGTCGAGGCGCTGTGGGACGGCGGCGTTCCGCGCGACGTGCTCAGCATCGTGGATGTCGAGGAGGGAACACTCGGGCAGCGTCTCGTCTCGCATCCTTCCGTCGACCGCGTCATCCTCACCGGGGCGTTCGAGACGGCGAAGCTGTTCCGCTCGTGGCGGGAAGACCTTCCGCTGCTCGCCGAGACGAGTGGTAAGAACGCGATCATCGTCACTCCGAGCGCCGACCTCGACCTCGCCGTTGCGGATGTCGTCAAGAGCGCATTCGGACACGCCGGCCAGAAGTGCTCGGCCGCGTCCCTCGTGATCCTGGTCGGCTCGGTCGCAAAGTCGGAGCGCTTCCGGCGGCAGCTCGTCGACTCGGTGAAGACGCTGCGGGTCGGCTGGCCGCAGGATCCGACGACGATCATGGGACCGATCATCGAGCCGGCGGCCGGCAAACTGAAGCGCGCGCTGACCACGCTGGACGCCGGCGAGTCGTGGCTCGTCGAACCGCGCCAGCTCGACGAATCCGGTCGCCTCTGGAGCCCCGGTATCCGCGACAACGTGCAGGCCGGCTCCGAGTTCCACCTGACCGAGTATTTCGGGCCGGTGCTCGGAATCCTGCGCGCCGACACCCTCGAGCAGGCGATCGCGCTGCAGAATGCGCCGTCCTATGGGCTGACCGCGGGCATCCACTCGCTCGATCCGAAGGAGATCGCCCTCTGGGTCGACACGGTCGAGGCCGGAAACCTCTACGTCAACCGCGGGATCACGGGCGCGATCGTTCGTCGCCAGCCTTTCGGCGGCTGGAAGCGCTCCACCGTCGGCGCGAGCGCGAAAGCCGGCGGACCGAACTACCTGCTCACCCTCGGCGACTGGCGTCCGGTGTTCAGCGAACCGGGAACGACGGTGGTGCTGTCGGGCCTCAGCGCGCCGGTCACCCGAATGATCGAGGCCGCCCAGCCGGGCATGGAGTTCGTCGAATTCGACCGCGTGAGGGTCGCGGCCGAGAGCGACGAGCGCGCCTGGGCCGAGGAATACGGAGTGTCCCGGGATGTCTCGGGGCTTGGCGTCGAGCGCAATGTCTTCCGCTATCGACCCCTGCCCGTCACCATCAGGCTGGCCGAGGGGGCATCTCCGTCCCAGCTGATCCGGGTGCTCGCGGCGGCCACGCGCGCCGGGTCGGTCGTCACGATCTCGACGGCGCTCCCGCTCGCGGCCGGGCTGATCCGGCTGTTCCGTGATCCGTCGTCGCCGCTCAAGATCGTGGATGTCGTCGTCGAGACGGATACGCGCTGGCTCGCGAGCCTGCAGTCGGGCGAGGCGGGCTTACGAATCGGGTCACGCATCCGTCTCCTCGGTGGGGACCACCTCGAACTCGCCCGGGTGCTCGGCGGCGATCCGGATGTCGCCATCTACTCCGGCCCGGTCACGACGTCCGGACGCATCGAGCTGCTGCCGTTCCTGCACGAGCAGGCGATCAGTATGACCGCGCACCGGTTCGGCAACCCCGACCCGACGACCGCGGTGGAGCTGTAGCGCCGCCCGCCCCTCGTCGGGGTCCCGCCGCCGTGACCACTTCCGGTTCTCCCAACCATTTCCCTTTTTTCCAACCACTTCCGTGTGCGCACAGGTAAGTGGTTGCAAAAAAGGTAAGTGGTCGGGCGGCAATGGTCGCGGTGGTCGGGGCTGCGGCTGTCAGCGGGCCGGGGTGCCGAGCAGGTCGGGGTGGTGGATCGCCGCGACATCCGGATGCGCGCGCAGCCTGCTCTTCAGCGCGTTCTCGCCATACGTCGTGTAGATCGGATTGTCGGGGTCGACCGTGATGCCGTCGGCCTCCGCGGCGAGCTCGGGCGATAGCTTGAGTACCGGGATGGACGCATCCAGTGCCGGGCTGTAGAAAAACGGGATCGACATGCGATCGGTGCCGATCAGCGGTGAGATGACACGGTGCACGGTCGCCTTGAGGTAGCCGCCGGTCGCCACCTCGAGCAGCTCGCCGATGTTGACGACGAAGGCTCCGGGCAGCGGCGGAGCGTCGATCCAGCCATCGCCGTGCTGCACCTGGAGGCCACCCTTGCCCGGCTCGACGTACAAGAGGGTCAGCACGCCGGAGTCCTTGTGCGCTCCGACGCCCTGCTGCGGCTCGGGGTCGGACTTGCCCGGATACCGCACGATCTTGATCAGCGTCGCCGGGTTCTCAGCGAAGGCCGCATCGAAAATGTGAGCATCAGCGCCAAGTGAGGTCGCCCACGCCTGGAGCAGCCGGAGGCTCACGGCCGAGAGCTCGTCATTCCAGCGGCCGATGACATCCTTCAGCTCCGGGAGCGCGGTCGGCCACTGGTTCGGACCCTCGAGCCGCCAGTAGTCCGCGACATATTCCCCAACGGGAATGGATGCCCTCTCCGGTCCGATATCGATCTGCTCCCGCCAGTCGACGACCCCCTGCGTCAGCTCGCCACCGACCCGTGTGTAGCCCCGGAAATGCGGACTCTTCACATTCTCGATGGCGAGCTTGTCAGCCTCTGGCAGCGCGAAGAACTGCCGCGCGGTGTGGATGACCGACTCCTGCAGCTCGTCGCCCACCCCGTGCCCGACGAGGTAGAAGAACCCGAACTCGTGGGTCGCGGTGCGCAGGTCGGTGCGGAAAGCCTCGGCCTCCTCCGCGCTGCCGTCGAGACGGGAGAGGTCGAGGATCGGGAGGGATGTCGCGGACGAGGTCATGACTCGATTCTGCCGCCCGCTCTCTGGAGGTGACCTGACCACGGCGGATTGTTACGGCGCCCCGACCCGTGCATCGGTTGGCGAGCATCGCGGCGGGTGGGCGCGTCGAGGGAAACTCAACACTGCGTACACCCTTGTCGCATCCGGTGTGCGAGTCGTAGGCTACCGCCCAGAACAATTTGTTAACCCTCTTTACATATTCGGTGTGGGGAGGGGTCCGTCATGGGATCCACGCCGTCTGGCGCGCAATGAACAGGAGTGACAATTGAACATCAGCAGGGGAATCAGTCGAATCGGACGGAGAGCTGCCGTGGGCGCAGCCATCGCCGGGATGATGATCGGGGGCACCATCGTGGGTGCCGCATCCGCGAGCGCGGCACCGACATGCGCGGCAGCGTGGAGCGCCGCGACGGCATACACCGGAGGCGCGACCGTCAGCAAGAGCAGCACGAACTACACGGCCAACTGGTGGACGCAGGGCAATGACCCGGCGACGAACTCCGGCGGGAGCGGCAGCGGACAGCCGTGGACATCCACCGGGGCGTGTACTGGAGGCACCGGCGGAGGTGGTGGCACCGGCGGCGGCGGCACAGGAACCGGCACCGGCTCCGTCACGGGCACCTTCTTCAGCCCGTACAAGGATGTGACGTCGAGCCTCAACTGGAACACCAACGTCATGCAGACCGCGGTAACCGGCACCGTGATCCCGATCGTCGGCGCGAGCAACAGCCTCGTCTCGACGGTCGAGCCGAACCTCGGCGGCATCACCCTCGCCTTCGCGACCGGAGTGTGCGGATCCGAGAACTGGGGCGGAGTGGCCGGTGCGGCCTTCGCTGCGGCGAACGTTCCGGCACTGGATGCTGCGGGCCTCAACTACGTCGTCTCGACCGGCGGCGCGGCCGGCGCATTCAGCTGCTCCTCGGGGGCTGCACTCGGCACCTTCATCGCGCGGTACGCCTCACCGCACCTCGTCGGAATCGACTTCGACATCGAGACCGGCCAGAGCGCCGCGGACATCTCGTCGCTTGTCAACGCCGCAGCAAGCGCTCAGACCCAGTATCCGAAGCTGCGCTTCTCGTTCACGCTCGCGACGCTCGGGGCGTCCGACGGATCGTACGGCGGACTCAACAGCACCGGGACAACCGTCATGAACGCGATCGCGGCCTCGGGCATCGTCAACTACACGGTCGACCTGATGACGATGGATTACGGTAACGCGTCGGCCAGCGTCTGCGTGGTCTCGGGGGGCGTCTGCAACATGGGCGCATCCGCGGTGCAGGCGGCGAAGAACCTCCAGCACGCCTACGGAACGCCGCTGAGCAAGATCGAACTCACGCCGATGATCGGGGTCAACGACTCGGCGAGCAACATCGTCAGCCTCGGCGATGTCGACACGATCTCGGCGTACGCGAAGGCCAACGGGCTCGCCGGAGTGCACTTCTGGTCGCTCGATCGCGACACCCCGTGCCCGAGCGCGCAGAACACGGCATCATCGACCTGCAACTCGATGAGCGGCTCGACGGCGCTGCAGTACACGAACCGGTTGCTCGCGGATCTCCGGTAGTTCGCGAGTGGCCATCCGCCCGCGGCGTCGGCTTTCGGTCGGCGCTGCGGGCGGACATCCATTTGCGTGTTTTGCGACCACTTACATGTGCGCACACGTGGGTGGTTGGAGAAAGGGGAAGTGGATGCTGGTACCCCCGGGTGCGGCGGGCAGGGTGCGATGGTGCGGCGGCTGGACGTTCAGCGATCCGCATAGCGCGGCGCGAAGGTGATGCGGCGGTCGACCCCGCCGCCGGACGCCGCCCAGCCGAGCGCCGCCGACCCGCCCCGGGCGAAGGCCGCCCAGTCGCGCCGAAGCCCGCGCCCGAACTCCTCGAGGTCGCTCCACTCCACGCCGGCGAGCATCGGCGACCCCCGCCAGAACTCCTCGTCGCCCCAGAAGAACGGCAGTTCGATGCAATGGCAGGCGCCCCACGGCGTTCCCGTCGGGCGCCAGTCGAAACGGTACGTCGCGACATCCGCTCCCCCGTTCCTCAGTTGCCTGGCGAGGTCGAGCGCCGGCGCACCGAAAACGCGGCGGGTCAGCAGCGCGCAGAGTGGCTCGGTCAGGGGCCTCAGGACCGCGGATGCCCGCGCCCGCCGCAGCACGCCCACACCCTCCAGGAACGGCGAGAAGTCGTCGCGGTTGTACCCGACCAGCACGGAGAGCGACCCGGCCCGGCGGGTGCGCCGCGCCACGACGTCGTTCGTGGGTGGAACAGGCCAGGCGTCCGCGATCGGCGCGTACGGCATCCCGGCTGTGAAGGGGTCGCCGGCGAGCGGGCTCATCGCCGCGACCTGTGCGGCGAGCATCTGGTCGACCGTCGCGGTGCGCGGGTCGGGGGTGTTGTTGGGTGTCGCGTCGCGCTGCGCGCGCTCGACTGCGATATCGCGCTGGTGGCCGACTATCGCTGCGTTTGCGGGGTTCGGGTTAAGCGCCCTGGCGCCCTGGCCCGCATCGACCGCTGCCTCTCCGGGGTCGAGGGTGAGCGCCCTGTCGCGCGGGCCGCGCTCGACCGTGGTGTCGCGCGTGTCTCCCTCGACCGTTGCCGCGAGCGCCGCGAGGAAATTCGCGCCGAGTTGCCTCGCGACAGCATCCCGATTGCCATGCAATCCGAGCGGCGCACTCTGCAGGATCGCCCGTGCGAAGAGATGATCTGCTTCGGGGATCGCGATGAGGTTGGCGATGGCATCCGCTCCAGCCGACTGGCCGAACAGGGTGACATTCTGCGCATCCCCGCCGAAGCTCTCGATGTTGTTCCGCACCCATTCGAGAGCCACGAGCTGGTCCTGGATGCCGAGATTGCCGGGCGCGACGCCCTCGAGCGCGAGGAAGCCGAAGGCCCCGAGACGGTAGTTGATGCCGACGACGATCACGTCGCCATCCCGCACGAGCCTGGCCGGGTCGTAGATGCCGCCGCCGCCAGAGCCGTTGACGTAGGAGCCGCCGTGGATCCAGACCATGACCGGGCGCAGTGCCTCGGAGGGGGCATCCGGTGCGGTGATGTTGAGGAAGAAACAGTCCTCGTCCATCGGACGGATGGGCTTCGGAAGGGCGAGTAGCGCGAGGGTGAACGGCGGCTGCGGACACATCGCACCCTCCGCGAGCGCGTCACGCGTTCCCTCCCACGGTGTGACCGGGCGGGGTGGCTCGAAGCGCCCGGCGGTCGCGAAACGCACCCCGCGAAAACGCAGCAGGCCGTCTTCGCGCACGCCGCGGAGGGTGCCGAGGGGAGTCGTTACCTCGGGGGATTCGGGGTCATGGGCGGCGGCGGGGGTCCCGGGGTGGGCGGCGCGGTGCGGCGCGTCGTGGGTGGTGGTGGCTGGGCCCGGCGCGTCGTGGGTGGGCGCGGTGGGATTGCGGGTGGGGGGCGCGGTGGCTGGGCCCGGCGCGTCGTGGTCGGGGCCGGCGGGGGCAGAGTCATCCACGTGCGTCACCAGACCATCATCTCCCCGCACTCCGCGCCGCCATCGCACCCCATGTATCCCGTCCCAGTCCGTGAGTACACCGAAAATGCACCAAATCGAGCCCGAACGGAACATTTTCGGGGTACTCACGAGGCCAAACGCCGGAACCAGTCAGGTGCGGAGGGCCGCCATGACGATCGCGAGCGCGTCGGCGCGGTCCATTCCGAGGACGTCGACGGCCTCGACGAAGGCGCGGGCGGCATCCTGAGCCCGCTGGTGGATGTCGTCCCCACTGGCACGCACGAAGGATCCGCTGCGCCCGCGCGTCTCGATGATCCCGTCGCCCTCGAGCTCGCGGTACGAACGGGCCACGGTATTGACGGCGATGCCGAACTGCTCCGCCAGCGCCCGGACGGTTGGGAGCCGCGACCCCGAGACGAGTTCGCCCGATGCCACCGCGGCGAGCACCCCGCTCCGCACCTGCTCGAACGGGGGGACGGTGGATGTCGCGTCGATCGTCAGTCTCATGGCCTCGCTGCTCCCGGTACTACCGTCACGGTACCCGCTCACACCCGCACCCGCCGCAGCAGCACCACCCGGTACCCCACCCCGACCAGCAGCACGGCGACGCCCACCGCGATGCCAACCGGCGGGAGCGTCGCGACGAGGGCGACGCATCCGACCGCGCCGAGCACCTGCAGCGCGCGCGGATACCTGCGCTGCGCCCGAGGCTGCGTGAAGGCCGCGACATTGGCGACCAGGTAATACAGCAGCACGCCGAACGACGAGAAGCCGATCGCCCCGCGCAGGTCGACGGTCAGAACCAGAACGCAGACGACCACGGCGAGGGCGAGCTCTGCCCGATGCGGCACCAGAAACCGCGGATGCACCGCCGCAAGCCAGCGCGGAAGGTCACCCTCGCGTGCCATGGCGAGGGTGGTGCGGCCGATGCCGGCGATGAGCCCGAGCAGCGCGCCGAGGGAGGCGACGGCGGCGCCGATCCGCACGATGGGGGCGGCAACGCGCCATCCACTCGCCTGCACGGCGTCTGCGAGGGGGGTCGCCGAGCGGGCGACGCCATCCGGCCCGAGAGTTCCGAGGATGACGACGGCGACGATCGCGTACACGATGACCGCGAGCAGGAGGGCGATCACGATCGCGCGGGGAATGGTGCGCGCCGGATCCCTCACCTCCTCCCCCATCGTCGCAATTCGTGCATAACCCGCGAAGGCGAAGAACAACAGCCCGGACGCTTGCAGGATGCCGTACGGTCCACCCGAGACGAGGGATCCGGCGGCGAAGGGGAACGCCGGCAGCCCTCCGGATGACGCGGCGGCCACCCCGATCGCGAGCGTGAGCAGCGAGACGACCACGATCACTCGGGTGACGGTCGCCGTTCGCGATACCCCTCGGTAGTTCACCGCGACGAGGGCGAGCACCGCGACGACGGCGACGGGACGCTCCCACCCGACCGGCGCCGCGTACGCCGCGAAGGTGAGCGCCATCGCCGCGCAACTCGCCGTCTTGCCGATCACGAAGCTCCAGCCGGCGAGGAATCCCCACCAGTGCCCGAGCCGTTCGCGCCCGTAGACGTAGGTGCCGCCGGAGGTCGGATACACGGCGGCGAGCTGGGCGGAGGATGACGCGTTGCAGAACGCCACGACCGCCGCGACGACCAGCCCGACCAACAGTCCGTTGCCGGCAGCACGCGCCGCGGGGGTGAAGGCGGCGAAGACCCCGGCTCCGATCATCGATCCGAGTCCGATGAAGACGGCATCGGCCGGGCCGAGGCGGCGCGCGAGAGTCGTCATGCGTGCACCCTAGAAGGTCGAGATTAACAGCCTCAGTCGCGGGTGCGGTGGATCAGCTTCGAGAGCACGATGGCGCTGCGGGTGTGGTCGACATTCGGCGCGATGCGCACCCGTTCGAGAGCGAGTTCGAGCGACGGGATGTCTCGCGAGCGCATGTGCACGATCGCGTCCGCGCTGCCCGTGACCGTGCCGGCATCCACCACTTCCGGAACTCCGGAGAGGATGCGCATGAGCTCGGCCGGCGCGACCGTTCCGCGGCAGAAGAGTTCGACGTAGGCCTCGGTGCCGAGCCCGTCGACGGCCGGGTCGACCTGGATGGTGAAGCCGCGGATCACCTTGTCGGCGACGAGCCGATCGACGCGCCGCTTGACCGCGGAGGCGGAGAGCCCGATGACCTCGCCGATATCGCCATAGCCGGCCCGGGCATTCTGGCGCAGAAGGTCGATGATGCCGTAGTCAAGGCTGTCCATTGGTACACCCTATGGTGCTTAGTTGTGCCGTGGTGACCGAAAACAGCGATTTCGTGCGCTCCACGCTGTGAATGTTCGGAAGCGTGCGTGTGAGACTGGAA
>JANYGT010000175.1 GCA_025362355.1 Lacisediminihabitans sp.
CCGTCTGGAAATTCGCGCCGGCCATCGCGGCCGGCAACACCACGGTGCTGAAGCCGAGCGACACGACGCCATCGTCGGCACTGTTCCTGGCAGAGGTCGCCGCCGAATTCCTCCCGCCGGGCGTGCTCAACGTGATCACCGGCGATCGAACGACCGGGGCCGCGATGATCGAGCACAAGACCCCGCAGATGGTGTCGATAACGGGCTCGGTGCGCGCGGGCATGGAGGTGGCGAGGGCCGCGGCATCCGATCTCAAGCGCGTTCATCTCGAACTCGGCGGCAAGGCGCCGGTCATCGTGTTCGACGACGCCGACATCGAATCCGCCGTCGAGGGCATCGCGATCGCCGGCTACTTCAACGCCGGCCAGGACTGCACGGCGGCCACGCGCGTGCTGGTGCAGGCGGGCATCCACGACGAGTTCGTCGCCGCGCTCGCCGCATACGCGAGGGAGAATGCGAAGACCGGCGGGCCGAGTGAAGACGGCATACTGTTCGGCCCGGTGAACAATGCGAACCAGCTCGCCCAGGTCGAGGGTTTCATCAGCCGACTTCCCGACAACGCCACCATCGAGCTCGGCGGCCACCGTCAGGGCTCGACCGGATACTTCCACGAGGCGACCATCGTCTCCGGGCTCCGCCAGAGCGACGATGCCGTGCAGAATGAGATCTTCGGGCCGGTCATCACCGTGCAGAAGTTCACCGATGAAGCCACGGCGCTGGAGTGGGCGAACGGTGTGCAGTACGGACTCTCGTCGAGCGTCTGGACCCAGAACCACGGGCGCGCGATGCGGTTCGCCAAGCACCTCGACTTCGGCTGCGTCTGGATCAACACCCACATCCCGCTCGTCGCCGAGATGCCGCACGGCGGATTCAAGCACTCCGGCTACGGGAAAGATCTCTCCGCCTACGGATTCGAGGATTACACCCGCGTCAAACACGTCATGTCCTTCATCGGATAGCCCACAATAGGGATCATGGACGTAGACGAAGACACGATCGTCACACCGCCACGCGACCTGACGAACATTCCGGTCGGGATCGACACCGACACGATCATCCGGTACCGCACGGCGACCTTCGAGCCCGAATCGGTGATACTTCCGACGTTCGTCGAGACGGGGCCGCTCGAGGCCGGTGACCTGGCGGACGCACCGGAGAGCCTGGTCGAGCCTCCCGTGCGACCGATGAGGCTCTCTCCGGCGGAGGTCGCCGCCGCCGCGAGTGCCGCCGCGAGCGCTGCCGTCGAAAGGGCCACCGTCGTCCCGATTTCCACGCCGCGGAATCCTGCGACGCTCGGCGATACCGCGCCGGTCGACTACAGCTTCAGGATCAACGACGGTGCGCCCGTCCTCCTCGATCTGCCGACCCTGATCGGTCGTCGCCCGGCGCTTCCGAGAATCATGAGGGGCTCGCCACCGAAGCTCGTCTCCGTGCCCTCTCCGCGCAAGGAGGTGTCGGCCACCCACCTCGAACTCCGCCAGCAGGGCGCGCTCGTGATCGTGACCGATCTGCGATCGACGAACGGAAGCATCGTACGGATGCCCGGACGGTCGCCCCTCACCCTCGGCCGGGGTGAATCGCTCGTCGTCGCACCGGGTACCGTTGTGGACATCGGTGACGGAAACCTCATCGAGGTGCTGCCGCTTCAGCGGGTCGAGCCGGATGATGCAGACCGGGATCGTGGCGGCGACGGGGGGCGACAGCGATGACGGAGATCGGACGGAAGTCCGCCGAACGCGTGCTCTCGCTTCCCGGGCGGGCAGGCGTCGGGCTCGTCATCGCGTGGGGCGCCGCCACCGATACCGGACGCCGGCGTGACCACAACGAAGACAGCCTCATCGCCGAGTCGCCGATGTTCGCGGTCGCCGATGGGATGGGCGGGCACTCCGCCGGTGATGTCGCGAGCGCTGCGGTGGTCGCGAGGCTCGCCGAGGCGGTGGTCACTGATTTCACCGAGCCGGAAGCGATCGAGTACGCCCTGCACGAGGCGACGGTGGACATCGGCGAGGCGGCCGACGAGAAATCCCTCGGGGTGGGAACGACGGTGACCGGAGCCGCCCTCACCATGCAGGAGGGCGACCCGTTCTGGACGGTCTTCAATGTCGGTGACTCACGGGTGTACGCCTTCGAGCAGAACGAGCTGCATCAGGTGACGACCGATCATTCCGTCGTACAGGAGCTGGTGGCCGCGGGTCTGATCCGGGCCGAGGATGCCGAATCCCACCCCGAGAGCAACGTCATCACCCGCGCGGTCGGCTTCAACGCGGAGCCGCGAACCGACTTCTGGGTCGTGCCGGTGCGAAAGGGGCTTCGGCTCCTCCTCTGTTCCGACGGGCTCACCAAGGAGATCGACGACGAGCGCATCCGTCTCCACCTCGCCGCCGGGCTGACGCCGATGGAGACGGCGCAGGCTCTCGTGGATGCCGCGCTCGCGAGCGGCGGGCGCGACAACGTCACGACCATCGTCGTCGACGTGGTGGAGGCCAACGGGGTTCTCGACATCGAAGACACCGCGCCCCGGGCTCGGAATCCCCGGGGGGACTAGCCTGACCCGCCGCACGGGCACCGATGACCCCCGAACGGGGGGAACAAAACAACCGCCTGACCAGCGTTTTGGGGTCAGCGGTCTGGACTGGGTGCTGCGTACAATGAATGACCGGTGTCGTGACTTTCCGGATTCGAATCCGGAGCCCCTCATGGCCTCCCGCGCGGAAGGAGACCGATGGCCCGCCGTTTGCCGTCCCAGCCTCCGGTGCTCCCGGGTTTCTCCCACGTGCGCGTGCTCGGCTCCGGCGGCTTCGCCGACGTCTTCCTCTACGAACAGAACATGCCGCGGCGCCAGGTCGCCGTCAAGGTGATGCTCAGCGAGGTCGTCAACGACCAGGTGCGCCAGATGTTCCAGGCCGAGGCGAACCTGATGGCGCAGCTGAGCGCGCATCCATCGATCCTCACGGTGTATCAGGCGAGTGTCTCGTCAGATGGCCGCCCGTACCTCGTGATGGAGCTCTGCTCCTCGGCACTGAGCGAGCGCTACCGCCGTGAGCGCCTCCCGGTGCCGGAGGTGTTGCGTATCGCCGTCAAGATCGGCAGCGCGATCGAGACCGCCCACCGCGCGGGAACGCTTCACCGTGACATCAAACCGTCGAACATCCTGCTCACCGCATACGGCCATCCGGTGCTCTCCGACTTCGGAATCGCATCGACGCTGACGGAGTCCGAGAACATGGAGTCGGTCGGGATGTCGATCCCCTGGTCGGCGCCCGAGGTGCTGATGGATGAGACCCCCGGAAGCATCGCCTCCGAGGTCTGGTCGTTCGCCGCCACCGTCTATTCGCTGCTCGCCGGTCGTTCCCCCTTCGAGATACCGGGCGAATCCAACAAGTCGGCCGACCTCATCTCGCGCATCAACCGGGCCAAAGTCCAGCCGATCGGGAGATCGGACGTGCCGCAGAGTCTCGAGCGGCTGCTGCAGAAGGCGATGTCGCGAAAGGCCGATGCGCGTCCGGCCACGGTGCTCGACCTTGTACGGGAGCTGCAGGCGGTCGAGACCGAACTCGGGGTTTCGCAGACCCCGATCGAGGTCGCGATGGATGACTGGGCGTCCGGTACAGTCGCGGACCTCGAAGACCGCACACTCATCCGCGGCATCGACTCGCCGATCGCCGCCCGGCCGGGCCGTCGGCGTCGGCGCCCCGAAGTGCTCTCCAGCTACCGCGGTGTCGGGACCGTGCTCAAGCAGTCGGTCGGCGCCCCGCAGAACAGCCTGACCGTCCCGGTGCGCCAGGCCCGCGGAATGCGGGTGCTCACGGTCATCCTCATCGCCGCGGTCGTACTCGCCGTCGGGGCAGGGGCGACGGCGGTCGTCGTGGTCACCACGGCGGCCGGTTCCGATATCCCGAAGGTCACCGACATCGTGGCGAAGAGCACGGCCGATTCGATCCAGTTCAGCTGGACCGACCCCGGTATCGCCGCGACCGACACCTATCAGGTCACGACGGGCGACGGCCGGTCGAGCATGCAGCAGAGCCCGACCTATGCCGTGGATGCGCAGGCGGGCGACCGGGTCTGCATCACCGTCACGGTCAATCGGGCAGGCAAGACCGGGCCACCGAGTGCCGAGAAGTGCGTGGCCTTCGGTGGATGACGGAAGCCGGTGGACACTGTGGAGCTGACACCGTGGAGCTGACACCGTGACCGCCAGGGGCTGGCTGTCCGCGCACCGGTCGCTGACCGTCGCCGCGATCAGCGGTGCCGTCATCGCTGCGGTCGTTATCTCGGTGGCTGTGGTATCGACCGGATACTCGGCGCAGAAGCTGACCCTCGACGACGGCTCGGTGTGGGTCGCGAACGGCACGTCCGAGGTGATCGGCCGCGCCAATCCGCAGGTGCTGGCATTGAACTCCGTCGTCGCGAGCACCGGTTCGGAGATCGACGTCGTGCAGAGCGGCCGCTCCGTACTGCTGTTCGATCGCTCCAACGCGAAAGTCGACATCGTCGACCCGGCGACCTCGGTCGTTCTCGAGAGTGTCCCGCTCCCTCCGACCAACCCCCAGCTGTTCCTCGCCGGCGGCACCGTGGTGATCGGCTCCGGCGGCACGGGGCAGTACTGGCTCGTCCCGCTCGGCCAGCTCGCCCACTTCGACGCCCAGTCGCAGCCGACCCTCAGCCTCGGCGCCGATTCGGTCGCGAGCGTCGCTCCAGACGGCGGGTTGTTCGTCTATTCCGCTGCCGTACACAAGGTCTTCAGTATCGATGCCGCGCATTCGGATGTCGTCCAGCACACGTTCGCCGCCAATTTCGGCGCCGCACGCACCGGCGTCACGATCACCTCGATCGGCGGCCACTGGGCGCTGCTCGATGCGAATCGGCGGCGTGTGCTCACCGAGAGCGGAACACTCGACCTGTCGAAGCGCATCCCGGCGGGAGGTCGGCCGGTGCTGCAGCAGCCCGCGACCACCGGCACGAGTGTGCTCGTGTCGTATTCGAACGGATTGCTCGACGTTCCTCTCGCCGGCGGTACCCCGAGCCTCATCGAGTCGAATCACTCCGGGGTCGCCGTCGCGCCGATGATCTCCGGAACGTGTCGATATGCCGCTTGGTCGGATGGCTCCGCCTGGCGTCACTGCGATGGGTCGGCCCCTGCGAATCTCACCCTCGACTCGATCGCGACCGGCTCGGCACGCCTCGCGTTCGTTGCCAACGGCAACACGGTTGTGCTCAACGATCCGCGTAGCGGCGGCACCTGGGCAGTGCAACACAACGGTGAGTTCATCGACAACTGGTCGGATCTGATCTCGGTTCGAAAAGACCAGCAGCAGATCCAGGACAACAACGAAGACACCCCGCCGCAGTACGAGAAGGCCGAGTTGCCTCCGGTCGCCGTCGATGACTCGTTCGGCGCCCGCCCCGGGAGGACCACCGTGCTTCCCGTTCTGCTCAACGACTACGACCCGAACGGTGACGTGCTCGTGATCACGGGATTCACCCCCATCGATCCGAGAATCGGCCGCGTCGACGTGATCAATGCCGGCCAGCAGCTGCAGCTGACGCTCACTCCGACGGCGATCGTGCCGGTGCATTTCGACTACACGATCTCGGATGGCCGTGGCGGCTCGGCGACCGCCTCCGTCTCCGTCGCGATCAGGCAGCCCTCTGAGAACTCAGCGCCGATCCAGGTACGGAAGACGAAAACTCTCGTCGTGCAGGGCGGACGCGTGACGACATCCGTGCTGGGGGACTGGGTCGACCCCGACGGTGATCCGTTCTACCTGGCCGGCGCGTCGACGGTTGCTCCGGACTCGGTCAGCTACAAGCCCGACGGCACGGTCGTGTTCTCGGAGGGCGCCACATCCGGCACTCTCCGATCTGTCACGCTCGTCGTGTCCGACGGCCGCGCGGAGGGCACCGGAAGCCTGGCCGTGACGGTGAAGCCTCCCGGCCAGGTGCCGATCATCGCCGACCCGTTCCCGGTGCTGACCTACGCCGGCCAGCAGGTCACGATCTCCCCACTCGACCACGTCCGCGGCGGAAGCGGGCCGCTGCGCCTCGCGAGTGTCCCGGCGAAGACGGGCGTGACGATCGCCGCGAGCCTCGAAGCCGGCACCTTCACGTTCACGAGTACCCAGGTCGGCACGCACTATCTGGACTACGTGGTCAATGACGGCAGTCAGACCGCCAATGGCGTGGTGAGGGTCGAGGTCGCAGCCCCGCCGGATGCCAATACCAAGCCGATCACGATCCCGAAGACGATCTTCGTGAAGAGTCTCAGCACCGAAACCATCGACGTCGCCTCGACGGACTCCGACCCGGCCGGCGGTGTGCTGCTCGTGACCGGGATCTACAATCTCGCGGCGAACTCCGGTGTGCGGGCGGATGTCATCGACCAGGGCTCCATCAGGGTGACCCTCACCGCCCCGCTCGACAGTGGACCGGTGACCTTCAACTATCGGATCACCAACGGGCTCGCCAGTGCCGACGGGGTCGTGACGGTCGTGCAGATCCCGGCACCGACGAAATACCAGCCGCCGATCGCGAACGACGATGTGGTCACCGTTCGCGTCGGTGACGCGATCAACATCCCGGTGCTGGCCAATGACACGCAGCCCGACGGTGCTCTGCTCACGCTCAACCCGTTGCTCTCAACGACCCTCAAGGGTGACTCGGGGCTGCTCTTCGCCTCCGGCAACGTGCTCCGCTACCTCGCCCCCCACAAGACGGGGGATTTCACCGCCGTCTATGCCGTCTCAGGACCGGATGGCCAGAGCGCCCAGGCACAGGTGAAGATCGCCGTGCGCGAAGCGAATGTGGCCACCAATAATCCCCCCGTTCCGCAGTCCGTCGTCGGCCGCGTCTTCGCCGGGGCGACCGTTCGCATCAAGATCCCGCTGACCGGGATCGATCCCGATGGCGACTCTGTGCAGTTGCTCGGGCAGGAGACGAGCCCGCAGAAGGGCTCCGTCACCGCATCGGGTCCCGACTACTTCGACTACCTGGCCGGCGATTACTCCGCGGGAACCGACACCTTCACGTACACGGTCGTCGACGCGTTGGGGGCGCGCGCGACGGGAACCATCCGTGTCGGGATCAGTCCGAAGGTCGACGGGGCTCGAAACCCGGTCGCCGTCGAAGACGACGTGACGACCCGCCCAGGGGGCACCGTCTCCGTGCAGGTGCTCACCAATGACTCCGATCCCGACGGCGGAACACTGAAGGTGACGAAGGTCAAGCCGAACGGCAAGGACATCACCGCGAAGATCGTCGGTGACGTCGTGCAGGTGACTCCGCCGAAAGCCCCCGGAACCTACGGGGTGCTGTACACGATAGAGAACGGCTTTGGCGGAACGAGCTCCAACTTCATCAAAGTGGTCGTCGACGCGAATGCGGCACGCGCCTATCCGCAGGTCAGCGACACCGTGCTCACTCTCACCGACATCCTCGGCCAGGACACCATCGACGTCAACGTGCTTCGCTCCACCTTCTTCGCCGACGGTCCGGCGTCGAGCCTGAGAGTGTCGCTGCTGCCCGGCTACTCCGACAACTCGTCGGTGACCCCGGGTAAGCGCATCAGGGTGAAGATCGAGGCGAAGAGTCAGATCATCCCGTTCGCCGTGGCCAATCCGGATGACAGTCGGATCGTCTCGTATGCGTTCATCCGGGTTCCCGGGCTGAACGACGCCCTCCCGCAGCTGAACCTGAAGGCGCCATCGCTGAGTGTCGCGAGTGAATCGGAACTCCGGATCGACCTCGACCAGTACGTGCTCGCGATCGGTGGAAAGAAGGTGCGGCTCACCGACACGACGAAAGTGCAGGCGACCCACGGCAACGGCGACACCCTCGTCGTGAACGACCACACGCTGCGATTCACCTCGGCCGATCGCTACTTCGGGCCGGCATCCATCTCCTTCGAGGTGACGGACGGTTCGACGGCGACCGATCCCACCGGCCATATCGCGACCCTGGTGCTGCCGATCACGGTGACCGCGCGCCAGAACCAACCCCCGACGTTCGTCGGTGGCGAGCTCGACTTCGAGCCGGGGACATCGCGAGCCATCGATCTCTCGAAACTCACCAATTACCCGCATCCGAAAGACGTCGCTGAACTCGCCTACACGGTGATCAGCCCGCTTCCGGTCGGATTCAGTTACACGCTCACCGGGCAGCAGCTCGTGCTCAAGGCGAACGACTCCGCGGCGAGGGGATCGTCGACGGCGATACTGCTCTCCGTCCGTGACTCGCTCGCTACCGGGCAGTCCGGCCGCATCCTGCTCAATGTCGTCGCGTCGTCGCGTCCGCTCGCGCAGCCCGCGCCCGACATCGTCGCGGTGCCGCGCGGTCAGACCGCGAGCGTCGATGTGCTCGCAAACGACGAGGCGACCAACCCGTTCCCCGGCTCGCCGCTCACTGTCGTCGCGATCCGGGGGATCAACGGCACATCGCTGCCGGCAGGGGTCTCGGTGTCACCGAGCGCTGACCGGTCGCGGCTGACGGTCTCGGTGTCCTCGGCCGCGCTGCCGAGCAATACCACGCTGCAGTATGAGGTGGCCGATGCGACGAACGATCCCGATCGGTATACCTACGGCACGGTGACGATCTCGGTGCAGGACCAGCCCGATCCGGTCACGGCAGTGGCGGCGACATCGTTCGGCGATCATCGGATCACCCTCCGCTGGACGCCGGGCGCAGACAACAACTCGCCGATCACCGGATACGACGTTCTCGAGGCGTCGGCTTCGTCTGGCGCCCTCCTCTCGACGACCTCCTGTTCGGGCACCGTCTGCGACATCACGACCCCCGGCAACGGCCGGTCGAACGCGGTGACCCTGACCGTCGTCGCGAAGAACGCCCTCGGATCGTCGACCCCTGTCTCGGCATCGACGATCTGGTCCGACCTCATTCCTCCGGCTCCGTCGTCGGTCACTGCGGCTCCCCTCGACGGCGGGCTGCACATCACCTGGAATGCCGTCACGACACCGAGGGACGGTAGCGACGTCAACGACTACGTCGTGACAGCGGGGGGAATCTCGACGGATGTCGCCCCCGGGACCTGCTCGGGGTCGACGTGCAGTGTCGACATCAACGGTCTCAGCAATGGGCAGGCCGTCGCGGTGACCGTGTCGCCGCACAATCAGGCCTTCGCCGCGCTGGCGACCTGGAACGTCGCCACGACGAGTGGGACGCCGGCCGGGGCCCCGCTCGCGATCGCCGCCCCGACGGCCGTCGCGACGAACGCCTCGATCGCCGTCGCCTGGGCCGGGGCGTTCGCCGCCAATGGACGGCCGATCACGAATTACAAGGCCTACGCCTACACCGGTGCGGCACCGACCTGCACCCCGTCGGACCCGCAGGGCGACGGCTCGACGTCGACGACACTCAGCGGACTCTCGACCGAGACCAGCTACACCATCATCGTCTTCGCCTGGAACAGCCAGGGCTGCACCGGCAGCACCCCGGTCGTCGCTCACACGAGTCCGGGCGTCATCACGGCCGCCACGTCGAGCGGGCCGACGGCGAACGGCAACGTCTTCGACGACGTTCTCACCGGGGCGAGCATCGGCGGATCGAACCTCGGCAGCGACTACACCTTCTATTACCAACTCTCGAACGGGTCGCAGCACGGTCCGATCTCGATGGGCGGATTCCTCGCGGCGGAGGCGGCGCAGTTCGGTACGTCGCCGACCGTGCAGCTTCGCGCCTGCCGCAGCTACGACGGCGCGGCACCGATCTGCCAGACGCAGTTCTCG
>JANYGT010000180.1 GCA_025362355.1 Lacisediminihabitans sp.
TCTCCTGCGTTTTCGGAGAGTGTGAGGAGGTACGGGCGGTTCGTCCGCGTCAGGCGACCGACGAGTACGCGACGATCCCACGGCGGATGAGGTCGAGGGCGGAGCGTGCCGTGCGTCCGACATTCCCGTCGGCGACCACCGAGAGCTGGTCGAGGAGGTCGATCGTCTGCTTCGTCATCCGCACGAAGTCACCGGCGGCGAGATCGGCATCCTGCAGCACCTGTTCGAGACTCACTCCTTGCGCCCACCGGTTCATCGCGAGCGATAGGCCGGTCGAGATCGGATTGGATCCCGGGAGTTTGTGGGCACGCTCGATGTCGTCGAGCTTCGCCCAGAGGTCGGTCGTCTTCTCGAGTGCCGGGCGGAAGGCACCCTTCGGTAGATAGCGATCCGAGAGCTGGCCCTCATCGCGCCGGGGTTCGTAGACCAGCGCGGCTGCCATCGCGGCGAGTCCAGCCGGATCGAGCTCGCTCCACACCCCGCGGCGAAGACACTCGGCGATGAGCAGGTCGCGTTCGCCGTAGATGCGCCGAAGCGTGCGTCCGTGGACCGACGCCGTCACCGCGCCGTGCTCGTCTTTCAGGAGGTAGCCGAGTTCGAGCAGGATGTCGGTCACGCGATCGAAGATGCGGGCGACGGCTCCGGTGCGGCTGCGAATCTGCTGGCTCAACTCATCCGTCTGCCGTTTCAGCCGCCACCAGCGCTCCGCCCAGCGAGCGTGCGTCTCGCGATCGTTGCAGGTGTGGCAGGGATGCTGCTTCAACCGCTTGCGCAGCAGTGTCAGCTGATTCTGCCTCTTGTCTCGCTCGCCGCGCGTCTGCGTGTCGGCCCGGACTGCTCCCTTGCGCTCGAGATCGGTGAGTTCGCGACGGATGCTCGAATACTCGCGGAAGTCGCCGAGATGGCAGTTCATCGACTTCTCGTACCCGGCGAGCGACTCCTGCTGGCTGCGCACCTTGCGGGCGATATCGACGACGGCCCGGTCGGCCTGGAACTGCGCGAACGACGACTCGAGGATGTCGCGCGCCCGTTCTCGACTGAATTGCTCGATCAGGTTGACGGCCATGTTGTAGGTCGGCGAGAAACTCGAGTTGAGCGGATAGGTGCGGCGTGAGGCGAGGGAGGCGACGGCCTGCGGATCGAGACCGTCCTGCCACTGGATGACGGAATGCCCCTCGACGTCGATGCCGCGACGCCCGGCCCGACCGGTCAACTGGGTGTACTCCCCCGGTGTGATCGGAACCCGTGCCTCGCCGTTGAACTTCTCGAGCTTCTCGAGCACGACGGTGCGGGCGGGCATGTTGATGCCGAGTGCGAGCGTCTCCGTCGCGAAGACGGCCTTGACCAGCTTCTTCTGAAAGAGCTCCTCGACGACCTCCTTGAACGCCGGCAGCATTCCGGCGTGGTGGGCGGCGACGCCGCGCTGCAGTCCATCGAGCCACTGCCAATAGCCGAGAACGGCGAGGTCTTCGTCGAGGATGGTGCGGCAGCGGTCCTCGACGATCGCGCGGATCTCATCCCGTTCCTCCGCGGTCGTCAGGCGAACCCCTGCGCGCAGTACCTGGGTGACGGCTGCGTCGCAGCCGACCCGGCTGAACACGAAGAAGATACCGGGAAGGAGGTTGCGCTCCCCCAGCATCTTCACGACGGCAGCGCGATCCATCTTGCCGTCGTCATGGTTGCCGCGGGAGTTGTAACTACCCCGCCGCTGCCTGACATTCGGGGCCCCGTTACGCCCCGATCCCGCCCGCACAAGCTGCACGAGTTCGGGATTCACCCGGTGGGTTCCGGAGGCGTCGAACAGGTCGAGCATCTTCGAGCGCACGAGGATGTGCTGGTCGAGCGGAACCGGACGCTCCTCCGACACGATGACGGCGGTCTCCCCGCGAACCACCTGCAACCAGTCGCCGAACTCCTCCGCGTTCGAGACCGTCGCGCTGAGAGACACCAGCCTGACGCTCTGCGGGAGATGGATGATGACCTCCTCCCACACCGCGCCCCGGAAGCGGTCGGCGAGATAGTGCACCTCGTCCATGATCACGAACGAGAGGTTCTTCAGGAGGTCGGAGTCGGCGTACAGCATGTTGCGGAGTACCTCGGTCGTCATGACCACGATGCGTGCGCCGGAGTTGATGTTGGTATCGCCGGTGAGGAGGCCGACATCCGCTGCTCCGTATTCCGCGACGAACTCCTGGAATTTCTGATTCGACAGCGCCTTCATCGGCGCCGTGTAGAACACCTTGGCCGCCGGCTCGAGCATGGCGAGGTAGACGGCGAACTCCGCGACGACGGTCTTGCCGGCGCCCGTTGGGGCCGCGACCAGCACACTGTCGCCGTTCTCGAGGGCGACGCAGGACTCCACCTGGAACGGGTCGAGATCGAATGACTGATTGGCACGAAAGCGTTCGACCTTCGGCGTTCCCCTTCGCACCTTCGACGCGGCGAAGCGTTCGGCCGGTGACAGCTCCGCGCTCACGCTGCGGCCGCGTCGCCGATGCCCGCGCCGAGGTCGTTCGCTCGCCGGGCGACAGCGCGATCGTGGAGGATCGCGATGAGGGCCGCCACCAGGAAAAGAACGATCATCGGCGCTGCGAGCAGGAACATCGAGGCGATGTCGGCCGAGGGCGTTGCGATGGCGCAGAACAGGAAGATCAACACGATCGCCCAGCGCCAGCTGTGGATGATGCTCTTTCCCGAAACGATTCCCATGAAGTTGACCAGCACGAGGAAGACGGGAAGCACGAACGCGACGCCGACGGCGAGCACGAGTTTCAGCACGAACCCGAGGTAGTCCTTCGCCCCGATGAGGCTGGAATCCTGCGCCGGTACGAACGACCCGAGCACCTGAACGATATGCGGGAAGACGAACCATCCGGCGGCGCAGCCGATGAGGAAGAGCGGGATGGCCGAGAAGAGGAAGCCGAAGGTGTACCGCTTCTCTTTGCTGGTGAGCCCTGGCACGATGAACGCGAGAACCTGGTAGAGCCAGACCGGGCAGGAGGCGACGATCCCGACGGCGACGGCGATCTCCAGTCGCACATCGAACGCCTCGGAGACGTTGGTGAAGTTGAGACTCGCTGCGTGATTGACTCCGGCCAGCACCGCGATCGGGGCGCGCAGCGCGCTGAGGACGAATGGCTGGACGAACCAGCCGCCGATCGAAAGCAGCACGATCGCGAGAGCGGAGATGACGAAGCGTTTGCGGATTTCGAGGAGGTGCTGGCCGAGCGACATGCGCCTGTCTCGATCAGCGCTTCGCCGTGTGCGCGTGGCCACGGTGTGTGGCGAAGCCCGGTCTAGGAGGACGGGGAGTCGTTGCGGGAACGGGCCTGTTGCGCCGCGACCTCAGCGGAGGTCTGGTTCACCTGGGGTGCGGCTGGAGCCGACGGATCGGCCTTCGCGGGCTCATCCGATTTGATCTCGTTCTTGAAGATCTTCATCGACTGCCCGACGCTCTTCGCGAGGCCCGGGAGCTTTGCTGCGCCAAAGATCAGCACGACGATCGCCAGAACGATCAGTGCGTGCCATCCAGTGAGACCACCCATGGGAATACTTCCTTAGAAAATCGATCGAGCGCTTACCCCAGTTTACCGCCGTTGTCGCAAAATGGCTGTCAGTCAGCCGATCCTCAGCCGAACCAGCGCCGCGTGCTCGCATCGACCGTCGTTATCCGTCGACCCCTGGCGATTCTGGCGTCGTGGCGGGCCTCCCGGCGGTCGAGCGCGGCCTCGCGCACGAGGGCGCGACGACGGCGCGTCTCCTCGGAGCCGGCGAGGATCGCCAGCTGCTGTCGTGTCTCATCCGCAGCATCGGATGCCGCGTCGAGCACATCGAGTTTGCCCGCCAGTGTCTCCAGCTCATCGAAGACGGCGACGCCCTTGCGGAACAGCCGGATGCCCGAGACCACGAACATGCCGATGAGTGCCAGGGCGAGCAGCACCCAGATGATGATCCAGGACCACCACGGCATCACGACTCTCCGTAACGTGCGGCTCCTGCGGCGGTCCACTCGGCGACGACGCGTCGGGCCTCCTCCGGAGCGACGACCGTGACGACCCCGGGCAGCCCCGCGACGAGCCTCTTGAGGCCGTGATAGTGGGACACCCGCACCGTGGTGCGCTGGCGGCCGTCGACCTCGATCGTGACGGCGCCATCCGGAATGTAGTCGGCGACGAGCGGGACGGCGGCCGGCGCGACGTCGATGGTGACGAGCAGGTCGTCAGCCGAACCCTCGAACAGCGCATCGGGGAGGTGAACGTCGTGCTGCTCGATCGGCTCCTCGGTGACGATCAGATCACTGATGCGATCGAGGCGGAAGGTGCGAACGGCCTCGCGAAGATGGCACCATCCGCGCAGGTACCAGTCGGCATCCACCGATTCGATCCGCAGCGGGTCCACCCGGCGGCGTTCGTGCTCCCCGCGGGAGTTGAGGTAGTCGAACTGCAGCTGCGTCCCGGCGGCGACAGACTGTCGGATGAGCGCGAGGGTCGCGTCGGACTCCGTGTGCCCGACCGCCAGCTGGCTCGGCAACGCTGAGGCCCCGCGCGACAGTTTCGTCGTCAGCGTCGCGATCGCGGCGTGGTCGGCGTTCTCGGGCAACGCGGAAAGATACTGGAGTCCCGCAATCAGTGCCGCGGCCTCCCGACCGGAGAATCGAGGGGCGTCATCGATCGCCACGAGATTGGTCAGCACGATCTGGTCGTTCTCTTCGAAGTCGTCCCAGGCGAGGTCGAAAAGGTCACCGTGCTGGTATTGCCCGGTCTCGCCCGGGATGCCGGAGACGGCGATCAGCTCGACCGAGTCGCGGACGACCTGGGGCTTGACACCGAAATGATCGGCGGCGTCTTGCACGCTGATGCGCTCGTGCTCCATGAGAAACGGCACGAGGGACAACAGAAAGGCCAGTTTGTCTTGCGCCTGCATGGGAACGTGCTTGTCAGCCATCGAGCGCCCCTTCCGTAGGGTCCAGCGGTTGCACCGAGACGGTCGGAGCCTCGACAGGCAGCTCGGCTGAGTGCTCTGCGGCCGAGGCGAGCAGTCGCGTTCTCACTGCCGCGCGTAACACGGGTGGCGCGACCACCAGCACCTCCGGGCCATACCCGGCAAGCTCGTCGGCGAAGATGTTCGCGTCGGAATAGTGCAGGCGGAGGGCACCGTTCGGCAGAAGCCTGGTGCCCCGGCGCTTGCCGAGACGCGCCGCAGCATCCGACTCCGGCATGACTTCGACGTCTGCGGCGTGAGAATTCCAGACCTCGTCGAGTTCGGCGAGGGCACGCGCGGTCTGATCTCCGCGCGGTGCAGCGAATGTCGCTCCCGTCGTGGTGATCTGGCTGACGATCCTTCGGAGGAGGAAGGTCTTCGTGATCCCCGTGTCGGGTTCAAGCGCATGCAGGTGCCACCGTCCCTGGTGCTGCACGAGGGCGAGCGGCGCGACTTCGCGCACACGGGAATCGGCCTCCCCGGGCTTGAGGTACGCGAATCGCACGACCGCGTTGCGCTCGAGGGCGGCCCTCAGCGGCTCGAATGCCGCGTCGCGAACCCGAACGCGGGGCGCATAGCCGAGCACCGGATCGTCGGTGACGAGCCCGAGGCCCTTGAGCTTCATGACCGCCCGGCGGGATTCCGCCGACAGCGACCCCTCCCGCCAGACGAGAGCCGCAAGGTTCAGAAGGGTCGTCTCCTCGGCCGAGAAGGTGATGTCACTCGGCAGCTCGTAGGCTCCGCGGGGGATGCGATAGCGCAGGTTCTGATTGTTGCCGGGCTGGCCAGGGCTGTCGACCGTTTCGAGCGGCACCCCGAGGTCCCGGATGTCGTCTTTGTCGCGTTCGAACTGTCGCTCGAGGTTCGCGTTGTCGCCCGCTGCGCGATACCGCTGGCGGTAGCCCTGCACGGTCGAGAGGATCTCGTTCTTCGTCAGTCCGGTCTCGGTCGCGAGGAGGGCGAGCACGAGACTGAACAGACGCTCCTCGACGGGAACCTTGGCGATGGGTGTTGACACGAGAGAGATCCTGGTTAGAAGGGAGACACTCGGCCTGTGTCGGTGGGTGTCCGGCCTCGCGAGCTGACCGGAAATTCGTTACTGGGCGATCCCCAGAATATCCACAACGTAGAGCACTGTCTCCCCCGCCGGCGCGGTACCGCTGCCATCGGAGGCTGCAGCGATCGACGCGGGAAGCGAGAGGAGCACCTGCGAACCGACGCGCTGCCCGACGAGACCGCGGGTGAGGCCGGCCGAAACCGTTGCGGCACCGGGCTGGAGAACGGATGCCTGGCCGAGCTTCCAGGTCGATTCGAAGACCGCGTGCTTGCCCGTCCAGCTCGCACCGGTGTACTGCACGACGATGTAGTGGTTGCTCTCGACCTTCGCTCCGGTGCCCTTCTTCAGCACCTTCTCGACGAAGGACTTCGGCGGGGTCGTCGTCGGGAATGTTATGCCCGGGGTGCCGTTCGCCGTCGTGACGACCGCCGGAAGGGAGTCGTCGATCGACTGGCGTGCTCCGTTCGCCTTCGCGAGGAATGCCCGCTCGACGTCGATGACGTAGATGAACGAGTCGTTCGCGCGGATGCCATTGGTCGCGTCGGCCTTACCGCCGTGGCCGTCTTTCGCCGAGGCTGCGACGACGATCCGTGAACCGATCTGGGCACACTCGAGGGCACGACTCACAGCAGGGAAGTCGGACTTGCCGGCGGTGATGAGGCTTCCGCCGCCCGATCGGTAGGCGGTCTTCTGCAGCTCGGCGCCCGTTCGACCGTTGAGGATCGTGATGTCGATGACGACGGGCTGGCCGGCGGTGATGGCGGCTCCGTGACCGATGATGACGGTCGATTTCTGGGTGGTCTTCGCATAGAGGGGTGTTGGAAGAGTGACCTTCGGCGCCGTTCCGATCTTTCCGGGGGCTTTGACGGCGCTCGACGCGTCACCGGAATTTACCGACGGGCTGCATCCGGCCACGGTGTTCGAGGCGGAGCAGGCGGTGAGCCCGACAAGAAGGGCGAAGGCAGCAAAAACCGCCGTTGTCTTACGCACGAGTCCTCGTTTCAGGTGATGGTTCACAATTCTAGGGTCACCGGCATGCCGGCCGGATCGGGCTGCGGGGTCACGGAAGCGCATCGGGCGCGCTCGC
>JANYGT010000213.1 GCA_025362355.1 Lacisediminihabitans sp.
CTGTGAATGTTCGGAAGCGTGCGTGTGAGACTGGAACGATCCCACACCCCGATTCTCCAGAAGGAGCCCTCGTGTCGGCCATACATCCCGCAACAGCCGTTGCCACCCCTACCCGACGTGACAATGAGAGGAAGGCGAGCAAACGCACCGTTCTCATGTGCCGCCCCGACTTCTTCACCGTCGTCTATCGCATCAACCCGTGGATGAATCCGCAGCTTCCGACCGACACGTCGCTCGCCGTGCGGCAGTGGGAGGTGCTCTACCAGACCTACCTCGACCTCGGATTCGAGGTGCACCTGATCGACCCGATCGACGGCCTTCCCGACATGGTCTACGCGGCCAACGGCGGTTTCGTGATCGACAACATCGCCTACGGCGCGAGCTTCACCTACCCGGAACGCCAGCCTGAGGGCCCGGCCTACATGGACTGGTTCGGCGAAGAGGGCTTCGACGTACGGATGCCGAAGAACGTCAACGAGGGAGAGGGCGACTTCCTGCTGGTCGGCGACGTGATCCTCGCCGGAACCGGTTTCCGCAGCCACTCGAACAGCCACGAGGAGCTCGCCGCGATCTCCGGACGGAAGGTCGTCACGCTCGAGCTCGTCAACCCGAATTTCTACCACCTCGACACCGCGATCGCTGTGCTCGACCCGCAGCCCGGGCATCCGAATCCGAACATCGCCTACCTGCCGAGCGCGTTCAACGAGGAGGGCCTCGCCATTCTGCGCGCCCGCTTCCCCGACGCGATCCTGGTTACGGAAGAGGATGCCTCGGTGCTCGGGCTCAACTCGTTCAGCGACGGGTACAACGTGGTCATCGCCGCCCGCGCGAAAGACTTCGAGCGCCAACTGCTCGAGCGGGGCTACAACCCCATCGGCGTCGATCTCAGCGAGCTCCTGCTCGGCGGCGGAGGTGTGAAGTGCTGCACGCTGGAGCTGCGTCGCTGACCGCTGCCGCCGCTGCGCTGATCTCTCGGGAGGATGCGCACATCGCGCCCACCTATCATCCGCTCGAGGTCGTCGTCGCGACCGCCGAGGGAGCCTGGGTCACGGATGTCGACGGCCGCCGTTACCTCGACTGCCTCGCCGCGTACTCCGCCGTCAACTTCGGCCACGGGCATCCTGCTCTCATCGCCGCAGCGCACGCTCAGCTCGATCGGGTGACGCTCACCAGCCGAGCGTTCCACAACGACAGGCTCGGGCCGTTCGTCGAATCACTCGCGCGGCTGGCCGGGAAAGACATGGTCATCCCGATGAACACGGGCGCTGAAGCCGTCGAGTCGGGCATCAAGGTCGCGCGCGCGTGGGGCTATCGGGTCAAGGGCGTCGCCGCGGGACGCGCGAACATCATCGTCATGGACGGCAACTTCCACGGGCGCACGACCACGATCATCAGCTTCTCGGATGACGCGACCGCCACCACAGACTTCGGACCGTTCACGCCCGGCTTCCGTTCGGTTGCGTACGGGGATGCCGCCGCCCTCGAAGCGGCCATCGACGAGAACACCGTGGCCGTGCTGGTCGAGCCCATCCAGGGTGAGGCGGGGATCATCATTCCCCCGGCGGCATATCTTCCCGCGGTGCGCGAGATCACCCGCCGTCACAACGTGCTGATGATCGCCGACGAGATCCAGTCCGGCCTCGGACGCACCGGCGCGACCTTCCAGTGTGACAACGTCGGGGTCGTTCCCGACCTGTACCTGCTCGGCAAGGCGCTCGGCGGCGGGATCGTTCCCGTGTCGGCGGTGGTCGGCAATTCGGACATCCTCGGCGTACTCGGCTGGGGCGAACACGGGTCGACGTTCGGCGGGAATCCGCTCGCCGCGGCCGTCGGTAGCGCCGTCATCGCGCTGCTCGAGACCGGCGAGTACCAGTCGCGCGCGGTCACGCTCGGTGCCCGACTGACCGCCGGGCTCGAGGGGCTCGTCGGTTCCGGGGTGGTCGCGGTGCGGTCGGCTGGACTCTGGGCCGGGATCGACATCGACCCCTCCCTGGCGTCCGGCCGTGAGGTCTGCGAACTGCTGATGGAACGCGGAGTTCTCGCGAAAGACACGCACGACTCGACGATCCGCTTCGCGCCGCCGCTCGTGGTCACGGCCGAGGACCTCGACTTCGCGGTTGAGCAGCTCGCCGCGGTGCTGGCGCAGTTGCGCGGCTGAGGCGGCCGCCGCGCACTCTGCCGCCGCGCACCCCGAACAGAGTGCCAGCGCGATGACGTTGGGGGCCGCAGATGGTGCCCAATGACAACGGAAGTGCTCAACGTCGAAATCGCGAGGGGTCGCTCACGCCCGCAGGCGGAGCCACGGCTCGTAGGCTGGCGTGATGCATCCGCTCGACCAGAACGACCCCCTCGCGCACTTCCGGCAGCGATTCGTCGCCGCGCCGGGCATCGTCGCGTATCTCGACGGTAACTCGCTCGGCCGGCCGCTCACGGCATCCGTCGAGAGGGTCGCCGCGTTCGCGACCGGGCGGTGGGGCGGCCGCCTCATCCGCGGCTGGGACGAGGGCTGGCTCGACCTCCCGCTCATGATCGGCGACGAGCTCGGCCGCGTGGTGCTCGGCGCGAAGGAGGGCCAGGTCGCGATCGGCGATTCAACGACCGTGCTGCTCTACAAACTCATCCGAGCCGCCATCAGCGCAGCCGAACCGGGCCGCGACGAGATCGTGATCGACCGCGACGACTTCCCGACGGACCGCTACGTGCTCGAGGGGATCGCAGCGGAGACCGGATGCCGACTCCGCTGGATCTCCGAGGGAGACGTCACGCCGGCGAGGGTCGAGCAGATCGTCGGCGCGAGAACCGCCCTCGTGGTGCTGTCGAGCATCGCATACCGCTCCGGGTACCTAGCCGATGTGGGAGCGATCACCGATATCGTTCACGACGCCGGCGCGCTCATCCTTTGGGACCTCTGCCACTCCGCGGGCGTCGTCGACATCCCGCTCGACGCCCTCGGGGTCGATCTCGCGGTGGGCTGCAGCTACAAGTACCTGAACGGCGGACCCGGTGCTCCGGCCTTCGCCTACGTGCGATCCGAGCATCAGCAGCGGTTGCGGCAGCCGATCCAGGGTTGGCTCGGCTCGCGCAAACCGTTCGAGATGGGGCAGGGGTACGAGCCGGCGGAGGGCATCCGAGGCTTCCTCAGCGGAACGCCGCCGATCATCGGGATGCTTCCGCTGCAGGACACGATCGCCCTGATCGCCGAAGCCGGGCTGGCGGGCATCCGCGCGAAATCGATCGCGCTCACCGAGTATGCGATCGAGCTGGCGGATGCCCGACTCCCGTCGGCGACACTCTCGACGCCGCGCGACCCCGAGCGCCGGGGCAGCCACGTGACGCTCGATCATCCGGCGTTCGAGGGCATCATGGCGCGACTCTGGGAGCGCGGCGTGATCCCGGATTTCCGTCGGCCGACCGGCATCCGCCTCGGGCTGTCGCCGCTCTCGACCAGCTTCGAGGAGGTCGAGCGCGGAATCGACGCGATCGCGGAAGAATTGACGCACTGAAAGAGAAGCGCCGAAAGCCAGCCCGACACCCGGAGGAGAACGACCCATGCCGCCCCTGCCGAGCTTTCGCATCCGAACGAGGATGACGGGGCGCGACCACGAGGAGAAGCACCGGGTCTCGAGTCCGCTCGAGCTGCTCTTCGACCTCACCTTCGTCGTCGCCGTCGCGCAGGTGGCGGTGCAGCTCGCGCACAGCATCGCCGACGGCACCGTGCTGCAGTCCGGCATCGTCGCCTATCTCATGGTCTTCTTCGCGATCTGGTGGGCCTGGATCAACTTCACCTGGTTCGCCTCCGCATACGACACCGACGACGTTCCGTACCGGCTGCTCACGATGCTGCAGATGGCGGGTGTGCTCGTGCTCGCCGCTGGGGTTCCGAGCGCTTTCGCCGGGCAGCAGTTCTTCCTGGTGACGCTCGGATACTTCATCATGCGGATCGCTCTCGTCTCGCAGTGGATCCGTGCGGCCATCGAGAATCCCGCGGGCCGCACCACCGCGCTCCGCTACGCGGGTGGGATCGTCGTCGTGCAGGTCGGCTGGATCCTGCGGCTCCTGTTGCCACCGGAGCTCGGCCTCGCCAGTTTCGTCCTTCTCGCGGTGCTGGATGTCTCCGTGCCGATCTGGGCGGAACGTACCGGGATGACGTCGTGGCATCCGCACCACATCGCCGAACGCTACGGGCTGTTCACGATCATCCTGCTCGGCGAGTCGGTGTCGGCGGCGACGATCGCGGTGCAGGGCATCATCGCGTCGAGCGGGGTGAGCCTCGACCTCGTGATCATCGCGGCGGCCGGACTCCTGCTCATCTTCGCGCTCTGGTGGCTGTATTTCATGGAGTCGGCGGCCGAGGGGCTGTCGACGAGCCCGTCGCGGTCATTCCTCTGGGGCTACGGGCACTACGTGCTGTTCGCGGCGATCGCGGCCATCGGGGCGGCACTCGAGGTGGCCGTCGACCGGCATCCACATGCCTCGTCGACCTCCGTCGGGTACGCACTCGCTGTTCCCGTCGCGCTCTTCTACCTTCTACTCTGGATGCTGCACTCCCAGGTCATGGCGATCCTGCCCGTGAAGCTCGGGCCGGTGCTTACCGCGGCGGTGGCGACGTTGCTCGTGCCGCTCGCGGCACCCACGATCGGCGTTCCGCCGACGTTCGCGGCGATCGCGCTCGTCGGTGCGGTGCTCACGGCCGTCTCGCTCGCGGGGAGGGCGCGCCGCGCGTCGGCACTCTCCGACGGGGGCGCCGCGCATCCGCCCTCTCCGACCGGCGCGTGAACGCCTCGTGAACATCGCGCCGAGTCTCCGGTAGTCGGCCGCCGACGGCCTCGCGGGCTCGCGTTCGAAGGGCGAGAGTGGGGGGTGGATGGCCGTGGGGCTGGCGTGTGGCGGGGCATCCGAGGGTCTCGCGGCCCGGTCGGTTCACACCGGCTCTCCTTCACATGCACCGCAGCGCGAACGAGGGTACCTGCATGTCGGATCGCCACACGAGCATCGCGCCATCGACCGGCAAACGCATTCTCGCGTTCGGTCTCTCGGAGCGCATCGACGAGCTGTGCGCCGAACTGCTCGCTCCGGAACGATTCCGCACGATCGGCGAGCACGGCCCGTGGCTGCTCGAGCGCTATCGCGAGATCGTGCCGACGGTGCTTCCGGATGCGCTCCGGTCGATGGAGACCGGCGACCGCATCGCCCCGGCGAGTCTCGAGACGATCCGCCGTTCCGCGCGTGCGATGAGGGGGTGCGGGGTGCCGCTGTCGGTGGTGCTGCGCGGCAGCATCCCGGCGCTGCGGGTCTTCGGGGCGGTCATCCACGCCCGGGACACCGGCCTCAGCGCGCGCGACATCACCGTGCTCATGGGGCGGGCGGCGCTCATCGCCGGAGAACTCGGTGCCTGCTGGGCGGAGTCCTGGGCGGATGCCCGTGGTGCCGCACCCCTCGGCTCCGGCGGTCGGGGCGGCTCCGACGACGGGGTCTCGCTCGCCTTCGTGCCGGTGACGGGAGCCGGTGACGGGCCGGTGCTCGAGATGCTCGCCCTCGTCGCGGCCGGCCAGTCGAACGAGCAGATCGCCGAGGCGATGGATTACAGCACCCAGGCGGTGAAGTGGCATCTCGCACGGCTCATGCGGCAGTGGAAGGTCGACAATCGGGCCGCCCTCGTCGCCGTCGCCCTTGTACGCGGGGTGTTGACGACCCGTTAGCGGTTCTACCACCCGCACGGTCATTTCGTTTCGGACATTGACCGAACGGCTAAGGTCACGTTCTTCCCCCGTTCGGGGGCCGCCGCGCTTCGTAGGGTTACAGAGTCTTCCGCCGAAAGGGAAGGCCCCACCCCAACAAGTAGGAGCAGATCATGGCCAACCTGAATGTCACATACGGCGATATGCGCGACGCTTCCACCCGACTCAACAACGGCGAAGCAGACATCGAGTCGAAGCTCCGCGAGCTCAAGACGCTGGTCGACGGTCTCATCGGCGGCGGCTACGTGACCGACAAGTCCTCGGTGGCGTTCGGCGCCTCGTACCAGGAGTTCAACGATGGCGCCACCAAGACCATCCAGGGTCTGCAGGGTATGAGCCAGTACCTCACGGCCGCGGCCGACGCCCTGGAGAGCACCGACACCGAGCTCGCCAAGGCGCTGTCCAAGTAATCCGTTCGACACCGGCCGCCCCACACACCGGCTCGGCGCCGGACCTCCCGCGGGGAGCGTCCGGCGCCATCCACCGAATACGAATGGACGTGAACCATGCCCGACCTGATCGTCACGAAGGCGGTGCTCGAAGAATCCGCCGCGAAGCTCGCGACCATCAAGACCGAATTCGATCACACCGATGAGCACGCCGGCGCGGATCCGAATGTCTGGGGCGAGTCGGACGTCAGGTCGGCGATGGGGGATTTCTCCGGAAACTGGAAGATCCATCGAGGACACATCTCGACCGCCGTCGGCGAGCTGCACCAGAAGCTCGACGACATGGCGGCCGGCTGGAATGACACCGAACAGAAGCTCTCCGACAGCCTGAGCACCGAGACGACCTGACCCGTCGTCCAGCCCGCACGCCCTCCCGCAGGTCTCGAAAGGCCGAACCATGTCTGCTCGCCAAGGTAACTGGCAACTCCTGAACCACAGCAAAGATCCGGTCGGTGGCGACACCGCTCGCATCACCGAACTGACCGCGTACTACGCGTCGATGGCCGAGACCATCAGCAGCGAGGCTACTCTCCTCCGAAAGATCGGGGACGGCGATACCACCGAGCTGAAAGGTGCCTCGGCGGATGCCCTGCGCTCTCGCAGTCGGGAGGTCTCCCGTTCGCTCGAGCAGGCATCCGGTCGCTATGCGGCGGTCGGCAACGCCCTCAAGGGTTACGGACCGCAACTCGATCTGGCCCTTGCTGAATCGGCGAAGGCGCTGGCGGATGCCGAGGCGGCTGAGCAATCGCGGGTGGCCTCGAACGCCCTCGTCGACCCGAGTGCGAACCGCCCGGCAGGTGCACCGCCGCTGACCGACACCGAAACCTCCGAGATCAGCCAGCGCACCGCGGCGATCGGCCAGGCGGGTGATGCGGCGGCGGCTGCACGAGCACGGCTCGAGGGCGCTCTCTCGGTGTTCCGAGCTGCCGGGAAAGCGGCATCGAACGTCATCAGGACGGCCTGGGATGACGGGCTCACGGACACTCTCAGCTACAGGATCAAGGAATTCTTCAAGAAATTCCTCAAGATCCTCGTCAAGGTGCTGATGTGGATCGGGGTCGCACTCGCCGTACTCGCATTCTTCATTCCGGGCCTCGCCGCCCTCGCGCTCGCCGGGCTCGTCGTCGCGGTGATCTCCCTTGCGGCGTCGACTGCGCTCGCCGCGATGGGGGAGGGTTCCTGGCTCGATGTCATTCTCGGCGCGGTCAGCGTGCTCCTGCTCGGATCGGGCGCGCTGATTGCGAAGATCGTGCAGACCTCGCATATCGCTCTGCTCGGCAAGGTCGGGGCGAGCGGGGCGAAGCAGCTGACCACCGTCTCGAAATTCTCGGCGAAGGTCGACATCAAGCGCGCCGCACTGTTCACTTCGGCCCTCAAGGGCAAGATCCCGGTGCAGACGGCGATGGACCGCATCGCGAAACTCGACCGCCACCTCGTCTCCTCGAACCTGAAGAACGTCACCAACGCGAAGAACCTCATCGCGAAGGACTTCAAGGTCAAGCCGCAGTTCTGGAACATCAGGCACCCCGACTACTTCCCGAACGACCTCGGCAAGATCAAGGATGTGCTGGGAGGCACCTACAAGTGGGACCGACTGCTGTCGGTCGATCGGGCTCTCAAATACAAGGA
>JANYGT010000299.1 GCA_025362355.1 Lacisediminihabitans sp.
GTTCGTGAAGATGGTGGGCGCGAACCAGAATCCCTTCGCCGGGATGTCGCACTCGGCTGTCCAGCGCTCGGCGCCCTCCCTCTCACCGATGTCGGACAGCTCGCGGATGCGGTCGAGTTGCGCCCGCGAATTGATCGCCCCGATATCGGTGTTCTTGTCGAGCGGATCCCCGAGTCGTAGCGTCGAGAGTCGCGCCTTCAGCCGCTCGACGACCTCCTCCTCGACGTTCTCCTGCACGAGAAGTCGCGAACCGGCGCAGCAGACATGCCCCTGGTTGAAGAAGATGCCGTTGACGATGCCCTCGATGGCCTGGTCCATCGGAGCGTCATCGAAGACGATGTTCGCGGCCTTGCCGCCGAGCTCGAGGGTGAGTCGCTTTCCGGTGCCCGCGGTCGATCGGGCGATCGCGCGACCGACGGCGGTCGAGCCGGTGAACGCGACCTTGTCGACATCCGGATGGTTCACGAGAAGCGAACCGGTGGCTCCCGCTCCCGTCACGATGTTGACGACGCCGGGCGGGAGATCCGCCTGCTGCAGGATCTCCGCGAAGAGGAGCGCCGTCAGCGGAGTGGTCTCCGCCGGCTTGATGACGACGGTGTTGCCGGCGGCGAGCGCCGGGGCGATCTTCCACGCCAGCATGAGGAGTGGGAAATTCCACGGGATGACCTGGGCCGCGACCCCGAGCGAGCGCGGGTTCGGTCCGACGCCGGCGTAGTCGAGCTTGTCGGCCCAGCCCGCGTAGTAGAAGAACCAGGCTGCGACGAGGGGAACGTCGACGTCGCGGCTCTCCCTGATCGGCTTGCCGTTGTCGAGGCTCTCGGCGACCGCGAGCTCGCGGGCACGCTCTTGCACCAGGCGCGCGATGCGGAACAGGTATTTTCCGCGATCGGACCCGGAGAGCTTCGACCAGGTGCGGGTGTGGGCTCGACGCGCGGCGGCGACGGCCCGGTCGATGTCGGACCCATCAGCCGTCGCGATGCTGGCGATCATCTTCTCGGTCGCCGGTGAGATCGTCTGGAACGGCTCGCCGTGACCGTCGGAGAACTCCCCGTCGATGAAGAGGCCGTAACTCTCCCGCAGACTCAGGATGGCCGTCGATTCGGGGGCCGGGGCGTAGTCGAGAAAGGTCATCAGTCCACCGTTACGTAGTCGGGGCCGCTGTAGTGGCCGGTCGTGAGTTTCTGCCGCTGCAGCAGCACGTCGTTGAGCAGGCTCGAGGCCCCGAAGCGGAAGAGGCTCGGCCGCAGCCACTCCTCCCCGACGGTCTCCGCGACCGTCACGAGGTACTTGATCGCATCTTTCGAGGTACGGATGCCGCCGGCCGGCTTGACCCCGATTCGCTCGCCGCCGTTCGCCCCGCCGCTCGCTCCAACGCCGAGGCGGTACCAGTCCCCCACCACCTGGAGCATGAGCAGGGTGACCGGAAGGGTCGCCGCCGGCGACACCTTGCCGGTCGAGGTCTTGATGAAGTCGGCCCCGGCGAGGATCGCGAGCCAGGATGCCCGGCGAACGTTGTCGTAGGTGTTCAGCTCGCCGGTCTCGAGAATCACCTTGAGGTGCGCGGAGGTGTCGTCCGGGCGTCGGCAGGCCTCCTTCACGGCGACGATCTGGTCGAAGACCAGCCCATAGCGGCCGGAGAGGAAAGCCCCACGATCGATGACCATGTCGATCTCGTCCGCACCGGCTGCGACCGCATCCTTCGTGTCGGCCAGCTTCACCGGAAGGGATGCGCGGCCGCTCGGGAAGGCCGTGGCGACGGCGGCGACGTGGATGCCCGACTCGCCACCCGCGGCACCGAGTGCCTCGACGGCGAACGCCACCCGATCACCGTAGACGCACACCGCGGCGACCCGCGGGGTGGAGAGATCAGACGGGTCGGGGGTCATGGCCTTCGCGACGAGCGATCGCACCTTCCCGGGGGTGTCGGCACCCTCGAGGGTCGTCAGGTCGATGAGTTCGATCACCCTGTCGAGAGCCCAGGCCTTCGAGGTCGTCTTGATCGACCGGGTCGCCAGGGCCGCGGCGCGGGCTTCGAGGCCGACGGCATCCACCCCCGTGAGTCCCTCGAGGTGCAACCGGAGGCTCTTCTCGCTGAGATCACCCCCGATGAGCTTCAGGGCGCGCTCGGCCGGGGCGAGCGCTGTCGCCTGTTCGATGGTCATGTGGCCTCCAGAAGAGAGAGTGCGGTCTGTTCGTCCGTGACGATGATGGTGCAGAGTCCGGTTCCGACGACGGCCCTTGCGACGCGGTGCTTCGACGCGCCCGCGATCACGGCGATGCTCGTGGATGCCGCCCGCAGCGCGTCGAGTCCGAGGCCGACGGTGCGGTCGTCGAGCTCGCTGTCGACGATGGCGCCCTCGGCATCGATGTAGCGACCGACGACGTCGCCGACCGCCCCTCTCGCGACGAGCGCGGCGATGTCGGAGCGGGTGAGGAATCCGCTCTCCACCAGGATCGAGTCGTCTCCGGCCACTCCGGCGCCATACAGGTACGCGGATGCCGTGCCGGCGAGTGCGAGAACGCTCGACACGGAGCGGTCGGCCTCGATCGCGAGGCGGGTCTCCCTCCGCTCGAGAATCGCCGGGCTCGGGAGCAGCGTCGCCCGACCGCCTGCCCGGGAGGCGATCGTCACCGCGGTGGATGCTGCGGTACTACCGCCGCGCTCGGGGCCGACCGCACCATTGATCTGCACGACGTCGACCCCTGTCGCCCAGCCGGCCGGGAGGCTGGTAGCGACGGCGTCGAGGGTTCTCCCCCAGCTGACGCCGAGCACCCGCGGGACCGGACGCAGTGCCTGCAGGTAGTCGGCGGCCGCCCGCGCGACGCGCTCGAGAACAGCCGCCTCGACTCCGGGCGTGCCATCGCCCGGTGCGACGACCGCGTCGGCGAGACCGAAACGCTCGCAGAGTTCGCGTTCGAGCGATGACCGGCGAGCTCGGGGATGCACTATCTCGATCCGGACGATCCCGTCTTCCCGAGCCTTCGCGAGCAGCCTGCCGACCTTCCAGCGGGTCACCCGAAGCAGCGATCCGATCTCATCCTGGGTCTTGTTGTCTTCGTAGTAGAGCTCAGCGGCCCGAACCAGCAGCACCTCATCGGAGACTGGCACACCAATCCCTTCCGCGACGTGCACGCTTCGAATGAAACGGCGATTCCAAGGATAGGCCGGGAACCCGCCCGAATCAACGGATGTTGCTGTGTGTGCTCAGATGAGCAGGACCGCTGTCGGAGCGCCCACCCGGACTCGGCCGGCGCACCGCGGCCCAGTCGACCGGCCGCCCGTGCAGAAGCTCCTCGAGGCGATTGAGACTCAGCGACCACTGCGCCTCGGCGCTCGGGAGGTCTGTCGCCTCTCCGAAGAGAGTCACCGAGAGCTTCACCAGCGTCCAGCTGCCGCGAAGACCGCCGCCGTGGGACTCCAGTTCGACCGAGATGAGACCACGATTGTCGGTCGAGACGATCAGGCTCTCGTTGTCGATCTGCTGCCTGACCTGAATCTTCGTCGGTGGCGAGCCCGCCCCATCCGGCCAGGACAGTTGGATTCTTCCGTCGGCTTCGCGTCGCTCAGCCACATCGGCGAACCAGCCGGCGAGCAATTCGGGGTCGACGAGGGCCGGCCAGACTACCGCCGGGGGGAGATCGATCTGCCGCTCGAAAGTGAGCTCTCTGCCTGCCACGCGCGCCACTCTACGCCGGGGCGGGTCCCATAGGCTTATGCCATGACGACGAAGCCGAAGACAGCCGGATCCTCGGCGGAACCGCGCCAACGAAACCGCGCACTCGTCATCCTCGACATCGTCGTCGGCGTGCTGTTCGCGCTCATCGGGATCAGCTACATGTTCCTGTTGCTCCAGGTGCGTTTCGTGCATCCCCACGAGGCCTTCGGAGTGGCACTGAAGATCTTCAGCGTCGCGTCCTGGGTCGCCGGGGTCGGCGTGTTCATCACCTTCGCCACTCGCAGGCGCGTTGCGTTCTACTGGCCCATCGTCGGGATCGCAGTGATGCTCGTCATCGCCAATCTGCTCGCCCTGATCGCCGGAGCCTCCGCATGAGCGCCGCCTACGCCCTCGCGATGGATCTCGGCGGAACGAAGGTCGAAGCCGCGCTCGTCGATCCCACCGGTGCCGTCTTCGCACCGAGCAGGTTCCGGGCGCCTACCGGCAGGTCCGCGACCTCCGACGACCTCGCGCTCGCCGTCGACGAGGTCGTCGCCCTCTCCCTCGCCGCGCTGCCAGCCGGCGCGCAACTGCTCGGCGTCGGCATCGGCTCGGCCGGCCCGATCAACGAGGCCGAGGGGCGCGTGTCGCCCCTCAATCTCGAGGTCTGGCGCGAGTATCCACTCCGCGACCAGGTGGTCGCATCGGTACCGGATGTGCCGGTGACCCTCCGCATGGACGGCATCTGCATCGCGCTCGCCGAGCACTGGATCGGCGCGGCGCGTGGATACGACAACGTCATGGGTATGATCGTCTCGACCGGAATCGGCGGGGGCCTCATCCTTCACGGCAACACCGTCTCGGGCCCGACCGGCAACGCCGGCCACATCGGACACATCGAGGTCGCCGGCTTCACCGAGCCGTGCCTCTGCGGCGGGATCGGATGCGTCGAGGCCGTCGCGTCCGGGCCGCACACCGTCGAGTGGGCCCAGATCCAGGGCTGGCAGGGCACCACCGGCGAGCAGCTCGGAGCGAGCTACCGTGAGGGCGACGAGATCGCGATCGCCGCGATCGAGCGCTCCGGCCGCGCGATCGGACAGGCGATCGCCTCGGCGACGGCTCTCGTCGACCTCGAACTGGTCGCGATCGGCGGCGGGTTCTCCCACGTCACGCCCGACCTGTTCACGCACATGCGCACCGCGGTCGCCGAACGTCGCGGCTTCGGCTTCGTCACGAAGGTGAAGATCGTTCCCTCGGGGCTCTCGACCGACGGGCCGCTCATCGGGGCCGCCGCGCTCATCCACCGCGCGTACGTGCTCGGGTAGGACCGCGCCGCATCCACCCGCATCCACCCGCCACTGTTCGCTTTCGGGACGATCGTTCCGCGGCGCGCACGAACACTCGTCCCGAAAGCAATCAAACGCGGCCCGAGACGGGTCAGCGGGCGGCGAGTTCGTCCTCGACGAAGGTCGGGCGGGAGAGCCGCACACCGGCAACCGCGCAGCAGAGCGCGGTCGCGATGAGGAACAGCAGCGGAGCGGTCCAGCCGCCGGTGGCCTGGTGGAGGAAGCCGACGACGAGCGGCCCGAGCACTCCGACCGTGTAGCCGACCGCCTGGGCGAATCCACTCAGGGCGACGGAGCCGTTTTGCGTCCTGGTGCGCAGGTTGATCAGCGCGAGACAGACCGGGAAGATGAGCGGCCCGCCCCCGATGAGGATGACCCAGACGATCGTCAGCGTCGAGGGCGCGAACAACAGTCCGAGGTAGCCGATCACGAAGAAGGCGACACCCAGTTCGAGCAGGATCCCCACCCGCTTCATACGAAGCGCGAGGATCGGGATGATGAGAGCCGCCGGTACGCCCACGATACTGTTCAGCGCCAACAGCGCCCCGGCCTCGCCAGCAGTCACCCCGGCGGTCTCCACCAGCAGCTTCGGCAACCAGGCGAAGAGCGCATAGACGTTCAGGGTCGACACCGCGAAGACGAGCGCGATCGTCCACGCGACGCCGGACTTCCAGATCGGCGCCGCGAGCCGGTCGGCCACCTCGGGAAGTTCGGGCGCCTCCTGCCCGGCGCGGAGTGCGGCGCGTTCGCGACGGTGTTCGAGCATCACGGCTATCCAGGGGATCGCGCTGATCCCGGACAGTACCGACCACATCGCGAGGGAGGTGCGCCAGCCCGCCGCATCGGCCACCGGCGTCGCGAGCACTGCCGGAATCGCCGATCCGATCGAGATCACCGTTGCGTAGAGGGAGGTGAGCAGCCCGACGCGATCGGGGAAGTAGCGCTTGACGAGAGGGGGCAGGAGCACGTTGCCGATGCCGGCGCCCGCGATGGCGAGGGCCGTCCCGATCAGCAGCTCCGGCAGCCCGCTCGCCGCCGAGCGGAGAAGATGGCCGCCGACGGTCAGCACGAGCGCGATGACGAGCAGCCTCTCGAGGCCGACCCGGCGCGCGATCGAGGCCGTGAAGACCGCCGCGAGCGCGAAGATCACCGGCGGCACGGCTCCGATCAGACCGACGGCGGCGGAGTCGAGCGGGATGTCAACGCTGATCTGCGCGACGATCGGCGAGATCCCGGCGACCGCCGTGCGAAGGCTCAGCGCGACGATCACGATCCCGAGAAGCGCCATGACCCGTCCGCCCCAGAGGGGACGCCGGTCTACCACCGACGTCATCGGGCCGGGACGCCCAGGATCTCTCTCACATTCGCCTCATCGATCTTCATCTGCGCGATCAGTTCGTCGACACCGGAGAACTTCACCATCGGGCGCACATACTCGATGAATTCGAGCGTGACCAGCTTGCCGTACATATCGAAGTCCTCGTCGAGCACGTGCGCCTCGACCTGTTTCTCCGGCACGCCCTCGAATGTCGGGTTGTTGCCGATCGAGACGGCGGCGGGCATCGATTGCCCGTCGATGATGATCCGCGCGGCGTAGACACCGTCGGCCGGGATGAACCCCTCGAGATCGCGCGACAGGTTCGCTGTCGGGTAGCCGAGCTCCCGCCCACGCTGCTGGCCGTGCACGACGATCGCACACACCTCCGGTGCCCGTCCGAGCAGGCGTGCCGCCCCGTGGATGTCCCCCCGCGACAGCAGCCCTCGAATGAGCGTTGATGAGACGGCCGTGTCGTCATCAGCGAAGACCTCGTCGATCGACCTCACGCCGAAACCGCGGGTCGCCCCGAACTCGGTGAGCAGCGCGACATCCCCCCGCCCCCCGTGTCCGAAGCGGAAGGTGCTTCCGACGAACACGATGCGGGCGTTGAGGGCGCGGACGAGCACCGTGTCGACGAATTCCTCGGGCTCGAGGGCGCTGAACTCGGCGGTGAACGGCTGCATGATGACCGCATCCACTCCGGCGGAGGCGAGCAGCTCCCGCTTCTGCCGATTGCTCGACAGCGGAAGCGGGGACAGCTCCGGATGCAGGAGGGCGAGTGGGTGCCGGTCGAACGTCATGACCGTCGACACCAGTCCGTCTTCGGCGGCGATCGTGCGCAGCGCCTCGAGCACCCGTCGGTGCCCGATGTGCACGCCGTCGAATTTGCCGATGGTGACCGCTGACGGACCGAAGTCATCCGGCACCTCCGCGAGTGACGCGAAGAAGCGCACGATCAGCCGGCCTCGGTCGGAAGCGGCCTGCGGCGGCGCAGATAGAGCAATCCGAGGATCGGAAGCACCAGCGGGATCATCACGTAGCCGAGGCCGTAGGATGACCAGACCGTCGCGGTGCGCCCGAACGGGTCATTGCTCGCGAGCCCGATCAGGTGGGGGGCGAAGACCGTGATCGATCCGATGACAAGCACACCGATCAATTCGAAGGTGATGGTGACGACGGCGACCCGGTACCAGCGGGCGCCGCGGGCGACGAGCGAGACGGTCGCGACGATGTAGACGAGGGCGGAGAGAGCCGAAAGCGAAAAGGCGACGGGTGCCTCGCCGAAGCGATCGATGATCTGGAACACCGAGCGCCCGGCGGCAGCGAGTGCGAGGATCGCGTAGACGACGACGAGAACCCTGCCGACCCCCGGCGTCTGCGAGGGGGCTGCGACCTCGGAAGTGTTCTGGACCATCGCTCCTTAGATTAGTTCACATCCACGACGGGGAGACCTCCGGCGGGAGGCCTCGATCATGGAGTCTGGAAGACCCAGATCTGAAACATCCGGTAGACCATCACCGCGACCGCGAGGGTCGCGACGCCGAGCACGACGGTGCTCCAGCGATTGCGTTCGACGAGCGCCCAGAAGATCGCCAACGGCACGAGCACGAGGGCGGAGACGAGGTAGACGTAGAACTCGAGGAGGTTTCCGGAGGGCGGGTTGCCGGCTCCCGGCGCGATGATCGCGACGACGAGCTGGGCGATGAGCAGCAGCTCGACGAGGAGGGCCGATCCCATGCTGAAGTCGTTCGGAGCCTTCCCAGCGAATCCGAGGATGACACAGAACAGTCCGGCCGCGACGGCGACCCCGACCTGCACCCAGGTGAACCACTCGATCATTGTGCTGACTCTACCGGCGCGGTGCCCGAGGCCTCAGCGGGATCGTCGCGGGGGAAGTTGGCGACCGTTTTTGCAAGCGCGCCGTTTCGCTCGACCAGTCCGACGAGGTGTCCTAGCGGGTCGACAGCCGCGATCAGTCCGTCGGGCGCCGGGTCGAGGGTCAGCGCAATCCTCTTGCCGTTGCCGAGATCGACGGCCTGCGACGTGGTCAGGTGCCAGGTCGGGAAAAGCCGCGCGGCGGCGGCGGCCGGGGAGATGAGAGCGGATGCGACATCCATGTCTTGCGTGCCCGTCGCGTCGTCGATCGAGAACGGACCGATGCGGGTGCGACGGAGGGCGGTGAGGTGACCGCCGACGCCGAGAGCCGCTCCGAGGTCGCGGGCGATCGCGCGGATGTACGTCCCCGACGAGCACTCGACGCGCACATCGAGGTCGAGGAAGCCGTCGCCGGCGCGTGAGCCAAGCAGCTCGATCGTCGAGATGGTAACGGATCTCGGTGCGAGCTCCACCGTCTCGCCCGCCCGCGCGAGGGTGTAGGCGCGCTTTCCGTCGACTTTGATCGCGCTGACGCTGCTCGGCACCTGGTTGATCGTGCCGAGGAAATTGTGGAGGTCGGTCTCCGCCGCGGCGGCCGAGATCGCGGCGACGGATGCGGCCGATGCGACCTCGAGCGGCTCCCCCTCGGCATCGTCCGTCGTCGTCGAGGCACCGAGGCGGATGGTCGCAAGGTACTCCTTGTCGAGTCCGACGACGAAGGTGAGGAGGCGGGTCGCGGAGTTGATGCCGAGCACCAGCAGCCCGGTTGCCATCGGATCGAGGGTTCCGGCGTGGCCGACCTTCTTTGTTCCGGCCGCCTTACGGGTGCGGGAGACGGCGTCGTGACTCGTGATGCCCTGCGGTTTGTCGACGAGAAGGATGCCGCTTCGCCCGTCCACGGCGCTCATGCGGTGGTTCCGTCGACGGTCGCTCGCATCATGTCTCACAGGTTAACAGTGCTCAGGTGCGCCCCCGATCGCCCGGCCCTCTCCCGTCCTGCCGAAACCGCACCGTAGGATTCGGTTCATGCGTGTCGCGATTCTCGGAGCCGGAGCCATCGGCGGCGCACTCGCCGCCATCCTCACGAGAGGGGGGCACGAGGTCGAGGTGACCGCACGCGGGGCGAATCTCGACAAGATCCGGGCCGACGGCATCCGGCTCATCGGCAGCTGGGGCGACTACGTCGCACGGGTGTCGGCCGTCGAGTGCCTCAGCGTGCACCCCGAACTCGCGATAGTGGCGACCAAGGCCGCGGATGCGCCCGGCGCCATCGCCGCAAACGAACAGTTTCTGCGCGGTATCCCCCTCGTGGTCGTGCAGAACGGCCTCGAGGGCATCAGTGCCGCAGCGGATGCCGCCCCGCAGGCCGACATCGTCGGAGGGCTCGCGATCTTCGCCGCCTCCTACCTCAAACCGGGCGAGGTGCGGATCACGACCGGCGGTCCGCTCTTCCTCGGTACGGGCGACGAGAACCACGACGTTCCGGCCCGGTTCGCCGCCGGAGTGCTCGGTCCGGTGCTCGAGACCATCGTCGTCGCGGACTTCACCGGCGCCCAGTGGACGAAACTCGTCGTCAACCAGCTGAACGCCATCCCGGCCATCACCGGCCTGAGCGCGCAGGAGGTCATCGCCGACCGCGGATTGCGCCGCGTGCTGACGGCGAGCATCCGGGAGACCGTGCGGGTCGGGAGGGCGCGAGACATCCACTTCGCCTCGATCAGCAGCCTCAACAACACGCTGCTCTGCACCGTCGGCGCCGGACCACTCTGGCTCGGCCAGGTCATCCCGCTCGCGATGCGGCGCCGGATGGGATCGACGCCCAATCCGGGGTCGACGCAGCAGAGCATCCGCCGCGGCCAGCCGACCGAGATCGACTACCTGAACGGGGCGGTCGTCGCGGCCGCCGAGGGAACCGGTGTTGCGACGCCGGTCAATGCGGCGCTCGTCGCGATGGTGCACGAGGTGGAGCGCACCGGAGCGTTCCTGCCCGCGGCCGAGGTGGTGGCTCGCGCGCGGTAGCCCCGCCGCGGTGGTCGCTGAAACCTGCGGTGGTCGTGCGGGCGGAGGTCAGCAGCTGTCGGCGAACCGGCGGAGTGGATGCTCGGGGTCGCTGTTGTCGATGATCGCGACGGCCTTCGCGCGCGGCGACACCTGCCGAACGTAGATCGCATCCGCCTGCGTCGCGTCGCCGTCATCGCCGGTGCCGCCCGCCACCGGGGCCGCTGGGTCCGACTCGACGTAGATCGTGTAGTTCCAGAGGCCGGCGAGCTCCGGCCGATTGAGGAAGACGCCGTCGACGATGAGGATCGCATCCGCTCCTGAGCTCATCCATTTCGGCTGGATCGCGGTGTCGCGCTTCTCGTCGAATGCGGCTAGAACGAAGCTGGTGCTGCCGGCCGAGCGGAACGGATCGACCAGCACCCGCTGGAAGACCGAGTAGTCGAATGCGCGGTCGTAGTACGTCTCCGGCGAGTCGGGGAGTGATTCGTCCCGGGAGGATCGCGACCGGTGGAAATTGGCCATTGAGGCCCTGAAGGCCTTGCGCCCACCCTCGCGAAGGGTCACGGCGAGGTCGTCGGCGACGCCGCTCGCACCGGAGCCGGAGTCGCCGTCGACTCCGACGATCACGCGGCCCTTGCCGTAGTTGTGCAGGATCTCGGCGACGAGCGCGTCGAGCACGTCTTTCTTTGCGGGTTGCCATCTGGCCATGGGCCAAGACTACGCGGGGACGTCGTCGAGGGCAGGGCATCCGGCGACCGTAGGCTTTATCCGTGAGCATCGCCCCGGCCGTCAGCGACTGGTTTCGCGTCTCCGGCCGGGATCTACCCTGGCGCCGCCCCGGATTCACGGCGTGGGGAACGCTCGTCAGCGAGGTGATGCTGCAGCAGACGCCCGTCGCGCGGGTCATCCCGCGACTCGAGGAGTGGCTCGCGCGCTGGCCGACGCCCGCGGATCTCGCCGCCGTGCCGTCCGGCGAGGCGGTGCGCGCCTGGAACCGACTCGGCTACCCGCGCCGTGCGCTCAACCTGCACGCCGCAGCCGTCGCGATCACCGAGCGCCACGGCGGGGTCGTGCCCGAGGACGTCGACGAGCTGCTCGCGCTTCCCGGGATCGGCGACTACACCGCGCGGGCCGTCGCCGTGTTCGCGTACGGCCATCGGCATCCGGTGGTCGACACGAACGTGCGGCGTGTGATCGCGCGCGCCGTGGACGGCCAGGCCGAGCCCGGCAAGCCCTCGACGAAGCGGGACCTCGCGGCGATGGAGGCCCAACTGCCGGACGGACTCGCGGATGCCCGGCTCGCCAACGCCGCGATCATGGAGCTCGGCGCCCTCGTCTGCACCGCGCGGTCACCCCGCTGCGACGACTGCCCGATCGCCTCGGTCTGCGCGTGGCGGGCCGCCGGCTACCCGAGCTACAACGGCCCGCGCGCCGCGACCCAGAAGAAGTTCGAGGGCTCCGACCGCCAGGTGCGCGGCCTGATCCTCGCGGAGCTGCGTGCCTCGGACGTACCGGTCACGCAGTCGGAAGTGGATGCCGTCTGGCCCGACGATGCGCAACGCACGAGAGCGCTCCTCGGCCTCCTCACCGACGGCCTCGTCGCAGGGTCGTCCGAGGACGGCTGGCGCCTGCCCGAGTGAATCGCCGTTGCGGCGCATCTCCGCCGGACGATCGACCTTCGGTTCTCGGTGCCACACCCAGAAACGCTGATGTAATTCGCGCTCAGAGAGGCCAGAGCTGTCTGAGCCTGAATTACATCACTCCACAGAGGGATGCAAACCGTCGTCGAAAGCACCTACTCCACCCGCCACTACACACTCGCTAGTGGAGAGGGCGACTCCAGCGGCGGATGTCCCTGAGCGCCTCGGCCGGATGGACGACCCGGTTCGGGATGGCCGGTGCGCCGACCCACGGCGCGAACCCCGCTGCCACGAGGAGTCGCTCGCCGCTGGCCCAGCCCGCGGGGCATCCGGTGCGGATCTCAGTCATTCCCTCCACAGTGGCCGCTGCGACCGCGAGATCGACAACATCGATGGCACGCCCGCGAAGAGCGGACGACGGGTCGAGGATGAACAGACCGATCGAGGCGATGCCGCTCGTCGGGAAGTCCACGACGGCGTCGGCCGGGCCGGGAGGGGAGCCCGTCGCCGCCTCGAAGTAGTCGGCCCGTCGCTCGAAGATCTCGGTCAGCATCGGCTCGTCATCCCGCTCGACCGGCCGCAACCCGATCATCGCTCGCCCGAGCTCGGGGAGCAGGTCGCGCCGGCGGACTCCATCGCGTCGTCACCTCCGGAAGTGCTGCCGATGATCGCCAGGCTACTCGCGCAAGTCAGACCGAGGGGGCACACTGGCGGAATGCCCGAACTTCCGGAAGTACACGCGCTCGCCAACGATCTCGCGCACCGGCTCACCGGTCGCACGATCGAGAGTCTCGACATCGTGTCGTTCGCCGCGCTCAAGACCTTCGATCCGCCGGCGACCGCTCTGGCCGGCCAGACGATCACCGGGGTGAGCCGCTGGGGCAAATTCCTTGACATCTCCGTGGGCGACACGGGCGACCTTCACCTCGTGATGCACCTGGCGCGCGCCGGCTGGGTGCGGTGGAGGGAGACAGCCGCGAAAGAGTCGGCGCGGCCGAGTAAAGGACCCCTGGCCGCGCGCCTCGTGCTCGCACCGACGGATGACGCTGCCCGCGTTCCCGGCGTCGGCCTCGACATCACCGAGGCCGGGTCGAAGAAGAGTCTCGCGATCTACGTCGTGACGGACCCCCGGCTCGTCCCGGGCATCGCGCGACTCGGCCAGGACCCGCTGTCGCCGGGCTTCACCGAGCGGGTCTTCAGAGACATCCTGCACTCCGCCGGGCGCGCGCAGATCAAGGGGATCCTGCGCAACCAGTCGGTGATCGCCGGGATCGGCAATGCCTACTCCGACGAGATCCTGCACGCGGCGAGGATGTCACCCTTCAAGCCTGCCTCGATGACGGATGCCGACATCGCCGTGCTCTACGACGCCCTGCAGGTCACGCTCCGGTCGGCTGTCGATCGCGCGGACGGGCTCGCGGCATCCGAATTGAAGAGCGAGAAGAAGTCGGGGATGCAGGTGCACGGCCGCACCGGCCAGGCCTGCCCGGTCTGCGGCGACACCGTTCGCGAGGTGATCTTCGCGGATTCGACGCTTCAGTACTGCCCGACCTGCCAGACCGGCGGAAAGCCGTT
>JANYGT010000302.1 GCA_025362355.1 Lacisediminihabitans sp.
TCGGGCATGACCCGGCTCTACGTGAGTGTCGACGGCGGCATGAGCGACAACGCCCGGCCCGCGCTCTACGGTGCTGACTACTCTGTGCGGCTCGCGGGCCGCTCGAGCACCGCGGACCCCGTGCTCGTGCGCGTCGCGGGCAAGCACTGCGAGAGCGGCGACATCGTCGTCGACGCGGACTACCTGCCCGGGGACGTCGCCCCCGGCGACCTCGTCGCGGTCGCCGCGACCGGTGCGTACTGCTTCTCCCTCGCCAGCAACTACAACTACCTCGGCCGCCCGCCCGTCGTCGCCGTACTCGACGGCGCTGCCCGGCTGCTCGTCCGCGGCGAGACCATCGCCGACCTGCTCTCCCGCGACGCCGGGATCACCGCAGTCGTCGCTACCCCCGCCGGCACCGATCAACCGAAGGAAGCCATCCGATGATCGAATACCGCAACCTGCGCGTCGCCCTGCTGGGCGGCGGCAACGTCGGCGCCCAGGTCGCCCGGCTGTTGCTCGAGCAGAGCGAGGAATTCGCCAACCGGGTCGGCGCCGGCCTCGAACTCGTCGGCATCCTCGTGCGCGACGTCGACGCCGAACGCACCGTCGACCTGCCGCACGAGCTCTTCACGACCGACGCCGAATCCCTCATCCTCGGCGCGGACGTCGTCATCGAACTGCTCGGCGGCATCGAACCGGCACGCAGCTACATCCTGATGGCGATGAACTCCGGGGCGGATATCGTCACCGCGAACAAGGCGCTCCTCGCGACCCACGGGCCCGAACTCTTCGCCGTCGCAGACCAGGTCGGCGCCCAGCTCAACTACGAGGCCGCCGTCGCCGGCGCGATCCCGATCCTCCGTCCGCTGCGGGACAGCCTCGGCGGCGACCAGATCAACCGCATCCTCGGCATCGTCAACGGCACCACGAACTTCATCCTCGACCAGATGGACACCGCGGGCGACACCCTCGAGGAAGCTCTCGCCACCGCGACAGACCTCGGCTACGCCGAAGCAGACCCGACCGCGGACATCGGCGGGTACGACGCGGCGCAGAAGGCGGCCATTCTCGCAAGCCTCGCCTTCCACACCCACGTGCCGCTCGCATCCGTCTACCGCGAAGGCATCACCGAGGTCACGCCCGCGCAGATCGAGTCGGCCCGCAAGGCCGGCTACGTCGTCAAGCTCCTCGCGATCTGCGAACGCATCACGGATGCCGCGACCGGCCAGGCGGGCGTCTCCGCCAGGGTCTACCCCGCGATGGTGCCGCGCAGCCACCCGCTCGCGGCCGTGCACGGCGCGAACAACGCCGTCTTCGTCGAGGCGGAATCCGCCGGCAGCCTGATGTTCTACGGCGCAGGCGCCGGGGGAGTCGAGACGGCGTCGGCCGTGCTCGGCGACCTGGTCTCGCTCGCCCGCCGCCACATCGCCGGCGGCCCGGGAGTCGCGGCCTCGATCCACGCAGACCTGCCCGTCTTCGACATCGGCAGCATCACGACCCGCTACGCGGTCACCCTCGAGGTCACCGACGAGCCGGGCGTGCTCGCGACCCTCGCCGGGGTATTCAGCGACCACGGCGTCTCGCTGGCCCTCGTCGAGCAGTCGATGACCCCCGCGCGGCCGCTCACCTCCAGTCACGCGGCCGTCCCGTCCACGGCTACCCTTGTGATCGGAACCCACGAGGCAACGGAGGCGGCACTCGCCGCCACCGTGACCGACCTCGCCGCCAACAGATTTGTCACCACCGTCGCATCCGTTTTGAGAGTTGAAGGAGCCTGATGTCCAGCGAACGAGAGTCCACGCAGGCCGTGAAGACCCAGTCCCGTCAGTGGCGGGGTGTGCTGCGTGAATACGCCGACCGCCTGAACATCACCGACGCCACGCCGATCATCACGCTCGGCGAGGGCGGCACGCCGCTGATTCCCGCCCCCGCGCTGTCGAAGCGCACCGGTGCGAAGGTCTGGATCAAGTACGAGGGCATGAACCCGACCGGCTCCTTCAAGGACCGCGGCATGACCATGGCGATCTCGAAGGCCGTCGAAGACGGCGCGAAGGCCGTCATCTGCGCCTCGACCGGCA
>JANYGT010000030.1 GCA_025362355.1 Lacisediminihabitans sp.
AGCTCGGCAACCGAAGCTTCCTTGTTCGCCATGTGGCTCCTAGGTGGATTGGTGGTGCGTAGTGTCGTGCGCTTCGGGCCACCGAGTTCGCCCGGCCTCATCACGGGAGAAAACAAAAAAAGCTCCGGCGCAAGCGCACGGAGCCAAGCCACGGAGAGTAATCTCCGGGGGTGTTCTCAATACACCTGCGCAGGCTTTCGTCGCATCCCGTAAGGGGCACTGGCGAACCTTGGATCGGAACTGCTCTTCATTACTGAATTACGGTGAACCGATAACCGGCGGTCTTTGGCTTCACTTAGAGTACGGGACGCAGCGGCCGCTGTGCAAATCCGCGGTGCAAATCCGCGGTGCCGGCTCCGTCGGTGCGAGGCTGTCTCGGGGACCGAACTGACTCCGCAGTTCGCCTAGGGAGACTTCTTCACAGCAGGCTTCTTCGCTGCGGGAATCACCGGCACCGCAACCGCGACAACGGCAGCGGCCTCGGTGACGAGCGGTGGACCAGAGGCGGTAGCGGGCTCCGCCATCGGTGCAACTTTCGCCCTGAGCCGCCGACGACGGTCGGGAAGCAGCACAAACACGGCGAGTACCACCACGACGATGCCGAGCACGACTACCGCGACCAGCAGCCCGAGGTTCGGTGCGGATTCCGCCGTCACCGGTGCGACAAGCGAGAACTGCCGCTGATAGCCGGCCGGTGTGGTCGCGGCGGAGACACCGGACGAGCCGGTCACGAGCGGCGTGACCGTGGTGCCATCGGTGGCCAACCAGGCAGAGCGGGCGTCGTCCCGGATGATGAGTGTGCCCGTCGGGGCTGTGCCGAGAGCGGTCGCGAGCGCGCGCCCTGGTGAGAAGTCCGCGAGTTCCGCCTGGTCGCTGGCGGGATTGATCCACACCGTCGCGACTCCCGCGATCGTGCCATCCGCTGCCGTCACTGTCGCAACCCAGTTATTGGTGAGCCTGGTCGGTTCGTCGGTCTTCGCCCCGGACAGAAAAGCGGTGGTCCAGGTCAGAACTCGGTGGATGCCTCCCACCTTTGTCGCACTGTCAAACACCACTTCCGCTCCAGCTTTAGCCCCAAAAAGTTCGGCGAGACGAGGCGTAAGTTTGCTGGCGAAGTACTGGCCGACGTTCTCGGGAACGCGCGGTTCGTCGAGGGCGTTGGCTGCGGAACCCGTCGCGAAAACGACCGCCGTGGCCAACACGACCACGGCGATGGCCTTTCTAAGCATGATTGCGCCAGGAATGTTCTGGCGCGAACCCGAGCAACCGACGAGCCTTGTCGATGGACAGCAGGCTTTCGTGCTCCCCGAGTTCGCGGGTGAGGCGGGTGGAGGGAAAGACCTCGGCGGCGAGACTTGCGCTCGACCGCGACATCACGGTGTCCGAGGCTGCGATGATATATGCCTCGAAGCCGGGCTTCGCGAGAGTCAGCGCGCGCTCGACGGCCTGGGCGCCATCCCTGGCATCGATGTAGCCCCAGAGATTCCACTTGCGGATTGCGGCATCCGCATCGAATGAACGGAACGGCGCGTAGTCGGCGACCTCCATCACATTAGAGAACCGAAGGGCGGCGATGCTCAACTCGGGATCCCAGCGCACCAGCTTCTGAGCAAGCTGCTCTTCGAGGTGCTTCGTGACGGAGTAGATGCTCTCGGGTCGGGTGTCATAGTCCTCGTCCACCGGAATGTAGGGCGGCGGGGTCTCGAATGGGATGCCGAGCACGGTCTCGCTCGAGGCATACACGATCGTTTTAATGCCGGCCCGCCGTGCACCCTGGAACACGTTGAAGGTGGCCGACATGTTGTTGTGGAAGGTCTCGGAGTCCGGCAGGATGCCGCCGGCCGGTGCCGCGGCCAGATGCACAACCGCATCGAGACCGTCGTGACGGTCGTTAATGCCGAACAGGGCATCCACGGTCTGGCCATAGTCGGTGAAATCGACCCGAGTGAATCCGGGGCCGCGTTCGCCGACCACGTCGAGGGCATGGACGTTATTTCCGGAGTCGAGGAGACGCTGGACCACGGCGCGCCCTAATTTTCCACTTGCACCTGTCACAGCAATTCGCACGGTATTTCCTAACATCTGGGGTGCGACCAGTCTGTCATCCCGACGCGAGATCCACTGCGCGAACAAGAGGCAGGATGACGCGGAAGCAGGTATTGCCCGGCTCGCTCTGCACGTCTACCCTGCCACCGTGACCCTCGACGACGGCAGCCACGATCGCGAGTCCGAGTCCGGTGCTGCCCGCAGCGCGCGAGCGGGAGCCGTCACCGCGTGCGAAGCGTTCGAACAGCACGGGCTGCAGGTTCAGAGGGATGCCGGGGCCATCATCGGTCACGGTCACGACTGCGTTCGAGCCCTCGATCACGACAGCCGTGACGACGTCGGTTCCCGCGGGGGTGTGGACTCTGGCGTTGGCGAGAATATTGGCGACAACCTGGTGTAGGCGCGCATCATCCCCGTCGATCACCACCGGTTCATCGGGCATGTCGAGCGACCATCCGTGCTCGGGACCGGCGGCGTGGGAATCGCTTACCGCGTCGATGAGGAGCCGGGAGAGGTCGACCGGATCGCTTTCGAGATCGCGCCCCTCGTCGAGACGAGCGAGCAGAAGCAGGTCTTCGACGAGCGAAGTCATGCGCGTCGCTTCGGACTCGACCCGGCCAAGCGAGTGCACGACATCCTCGGGCAGGTCGTGGTTGCCCCGACGGGTGAGCTCGGCGTACCCGCGGATCGCCGCAAGCGGCGTACGCAGCTCGTGACTCGCGTCTGCCACGAACTGCCGCACTTTGTTCTCGCTGGCCTGGCGAGCGGTGAGGGCGGATGCCACGTGCCCGAGCATTCGATTGAGTGCGGCCCCGACCTGGCCGACCTCCGTTCGCGGATCGGCGTCCTCGTCGGGAACCCGCACCCCGAGGGCTACCTCGCCGCGGTCGAGCGGAAGCTCGGCGACGCGAGTAGCCGTTGAGACGACCCGTTCAAGCGGTCGGAGGGCTACTCGCACGATCCAGCGAGCCAGGAATGCCGCGAGCACGAGCCCGGCTGCGGTGACAATGGCGATGATCAGACCCAGTTGCAGCAGCGTGGTCTGCAGCTCGCCAAGGGGAAGCGCGGTGACGACGCGGACGCCGCTCGCGTACTCGACAGCGACGGCGCGGAAGCTGCCGAGACCATTCCCGAGATCCACTGTGGTCGCGACGCCCGTGGACGGCACTCTCGCAAGTGGCCCGCTCTGGGCGGCCGACAGATCCTGGAGCGATCCGCTCTGGTCCTTTTGGACGCCGGCGACGGTCGTGCCGAAAATAATCCCGATTACCGTATCCGGAGCCTGGCGGTCGATGGTCTGGCGCAACTGCTGCCTGGTGAAGGTTTCGGACTGCGCGTCCCCTGGCCGACTGCTGGGAGGACCGAAGCCGGTCTGGGAGCGTCCGTTGGCCGCGTTGAGCTGGCCATCCAGCCGGTTCGTGAGAAAGCCCTGCAGCGCAAGCACGCTGATCGAGCCGATCACGATGGCGACCGCGGCTAGCAGGCCGAGGACGGCCAGCATCAATCGCCGCCGAAGCGACCAGGGCGCGCGGGTGGTGACGGAGGTCATCCCACGGCCTTGATCATGTAACCGACTCCGCGCACGGTATGGATCATCGAGGTCTCCCCCGCGTCGATCTTCTTGCGCAGGTAGGAGATGTAGATCTCGACGATGCTTGACCGGCCTCCGAAGTCATAGCTCCATACCCGGTCGAGGATCTGCGCTTTGCTCATCACCCGGCGAGGATTTCGCATGAGGAAGCGCAACAGCTCGAACTCGGTGGCGGTCAACTCGATGAGACGGCCGCCGCGGTGTACCTCGTAGCTCTCCTCGTCGAGCACCAGGTCACCGACGCGCAGCAGCGGGTCCGCGAAGTCCGAGACGACAACGGTGGACCGGCGGATGAGTCCGCGCAGCCGGGCGACGAGTTCTTCGAGGCTGAATGGCTTGGTGACGTAATCGTCACCGCCGGCAGTGAGGCCGGCGATGCGGTCGTCGAGCGCATCCTTCGCGGTGAGGAAGAGGATGGGCGTATCCTGCCCGTCATCCCGCAGGCGCTTGAGCACCTGGAGGCCATCGATATCGGGCAGCATCACGTCGAGCACGACGACATCCGGCTGGAACTCGCGAATGAGTTGGATGGCGGTGCGCCCCTCGGCTGCGGTCTTCACGTCCCAGCCCTCGTAGCGCAGCGCCATCCTGAGCAGGTCGCTGAGCATCGCCTCGTCATCGACGACGACGACCCGCACCGGGGAACCGTCTGCACGGCGAAGCTTCGGGCCCGCGGCGGGAACAGATGAGCTGTCGTTGTGTAAGGTCACACTCCCTACTATTGCTAGTTTGCTATGAATCACCTATGACACACCCCAAACTCGCCTGAACCCCGACCACTCCTGAACAGCAACCACTGATGAGCACGCGATTTCGCCGACGCTCTGCGCTGAGGTAGCGCGAAACTCTGGGAAGCCGGATAGCCGATCCATACGATTCTCGTAGGTTCAAGAATCACTCTTGGCACATGACCGAAAACACAGAACCACAGGATCGCAAGAATTCCGACGAGGCCGAGACGGTGCCAACCGAGCTCACAGCCGAGAGCCCGCCAGCGCCAGCGCCGCCGGCTCCCGGTCCGCCGGCGGTCGTCGCGCCCGCGGCGGCTCCCGCACGCAGCGGAATCACGCGCTGGCTCGTGCCCGCCATCGCCCTGGTAGGTGTGGCGATGATCGCACTTCTCGGTGGCATCCTCATCGGCCAGCACACCGGAGGGCCGGAACGGGCCGGCGACTTCACCCGATCGGGTAGCCAGTCGCAGAACGGACAGGGCCCGCGCGGTGAAGGGGGTCAACAGGATCGGCCTGGGCAGCTGGGCAAGGTCACTCGACCCGGAGCCCTCGGCGGTCTCACCGCCGGCACGATCCAGTCGATCGATGGCGACACCATCATCGTGAAGCTTCTCGACGATTCGACCGTTACCGTGAAGACCACCACTTCGACCAAGGTCACGAAAACCGCGGAGAGTAGTGTCTCTGACCTTAAAGCGGGTGAAACCCTGATGGTGCGCGGGGAGAAAGACGCTAGCGGCAGCGTCTCGGCGACATCCATCTCCGAGGGTGCGAACAGGTTCTTCGGAGCTCGGCCAGGCGCGAACGACTAGCCAGTTGTCTTGTCTGAAAACGCAGGAACCGGAGTGGAGCGGCGCTCAACCCTGATTGCTGAAGGCGGCGTCGAAGGACGCCGTCGGCAGCTCCCAGAGCAACGCCCGCACGAAGCCTACGGCTTCGGCCGCGCCGTGCAGCCGATCCATGCCGGCATCCTCCCACTCCACCGAGATAGGGCCGCCGTAGCCGATGGACCGCAGCGCCCGGAACGAGTCCTCCCACGGCACATCCCCGTGCCCGGTGGAGACGAAGTCCCAGCCGCGGTGAGGGTCTCCCCACGGCAGGTGCGACCCGAGGATGCCGTATCGGCCGTTGGGCGTGCGCAGTCGGGTGTCCTTGCAGTCGACGTGATAGATGCGATCGGCAAACTCCGTGATGAAGGACACCGGATCGATGCCCTGCCACATCATGTGGCTCGGATCCCAGTTGAAGCCGAAAGCCGCTCGATGCTCGATGGCCTCGAGTGAACGCACGCTCGACCAGTAGTCGTAGGCGATCTCCGAGGGGTGCACTTCGTGGGCAAACCGCACCCCCTCCGAGTCGAACACGTCGAGGATCGGGTTCCACCGGTCGGCGAAGTCTTTGTAGCCGGCTTCGATCACCGAGGCCGGCACCGGAGGGAACATTGCAACGTACTGCCAAATCTTCGAGCCGGTGAAGCCAACGACGGTGTCGATGCCCATCTTGCGGGCGACCACCGCGGTGAGCTTCAGTTCCTCCGCCGCACGCCGACGCACGCCCTCGGGATCGCCATCCCCCCAGACCGCGGGGCGGATAATCGCCTGGTGACGGAAGTCGATCGGATCGTCGCAGACGGACTGGCCGGTGAGGTGATTGGAGATGGCCCACGCTTTCAGTCCGTAGCGATCGAGGATATCGAGCCGCCCCTGAAGATAGGCGTCGTCTGCGGCGGCACGGGCAATATCGAGATGCTCTCCGGATGCCGCGATCTCGAGCCCGTCGTAACCCCATTCCGACGCGAGGCAAGCCACCTCCTCGAGAGTGAGGTCGGCCCACTGGCCGGTGAAGAGTGTCACGGGATGAGTAGAGGCGGTCATACAGTCTCCTTCGATGGGGGGCGAACCAGTAGCGGTCGAACGCTTAGCTCCACGGGCACTGGTCCGGGGTTCACGGTGGGATCGTGAAGCAAGCATGCCACCGATCGAAAGGGCTCCGCCGACTCGAATGAGGTCGGTCCAAGCGGCGGCTCGATCACAGAGCAGGCTTCGAACGCGTGGGCACAGCGCGGGTGAAAGTTACATCCAGTGGGCAGTTTCATGAGGTCGGGAGGAAAACCAGGGATGCCCCCGAGCTCCCGGCGCGGGCCGTGCAGCGGCGGGAATGAGTGCAGAAGCCCGGCGGTGTAGGGGTGTCGCGGCATCCGATAGACCTCATCCGCGCTGGCATCCTCCACGATCTTGCCCGCGTACATGATTGCAATCCGGTCGGCGAGTTCCAGTAGCAGCGAGACATCGTGGGTGATGAAGATCACAGAGAAACCGAGTTCGTTCTTGAGGCTCATGATCTGCTCGACGATCTGGCGCTGCATCACCACATCGAGCGCCGTCGTCGGCTCATCCATGATCACGACCTCTGGCTCGAGGGCGAGCGCCATCGCGATCATCACCCGCTGGCGCATGCCGCCCGAGAGCTGATGCGGATAGCTACCGAGCCGGTCCTTCGGGATGCCGACCATCTCGAGCAACTCGAGCGCACGCACCCGCGCCTGTTCGCGGAAGCCACGCGGCGAGTGGGCAGTGATACCGTCCATCAGCTGCCTGCCGATCGTGTACACCGGATTGAGGGAGTTCATCGATCCCTGGAAGACGATCGCGGTGTCCTTCCAGCGCTGGGCGCGAAGTTGGGCATCGGTCATGGTGAGGAGATCACCACCGTGGCCGTCGCGCGAACTGGTGAAGAGCACCTCACCGCCGGTAACCACCCCTGGCGGGGGCAGCAGGCGGGTCGCCGCATAGGCGAGGGTGGACTTGCCGCATCCGCTTTCCCCCGCGAGCCCGAGGACCTCGCCGGCGTGCAGGGTGAGACTCACGTCGTGAAGCGCGTGAACCGCGTTGTTGTCGTAGCCGTAGTCCACCGACAGGTTCCTGATCGACAGCACGGGCTGACGATGGGAGGCGGATACCGCGGACCGACCAACTTCAGTTGTCAGTGTCATGACATGCCTTTCTTCGCCGAGGCCTCACCACGGTACACCGGCGTGAATCCGATGCGCGCCCGGATCTTCTTGCGACGGAGGATTCCGGCGCTGGCGGCGGTGTTGCGCAGCCGAGGATTCACGAATTCGTCGATGCCAAAGTTGATGAGCGTGAGAGAGGTGCCGACCGCGGCGATGCAGAGCCCCGCCGGCACAAACCACCACCAGGCGCCCTGCACGAGCGCCTGGCTGGACTGCGCCCAAAACAGCACGGTTCCCCAGTTCCAGGTGGAGATACTCGTGACACCAATGAACGCGAGCGTCACCTCGCTGAGGATCGCGAAGATCACCGTTCCGATGAATCCCGAGGCGATCACGGCGGTGAGGTTGGGCATGATCTCGAAGAAGATGATGCGCCACATCGGTTCTCCATTGGCTCGTGCCGCCTCCACGAAGTCGCGATTACGCAGCGAGAGCGTCTGCGCTCGCAGCACGCGCGCGCCCCAAGCCCAGCCGGTGAGGGCGATCACCAGGGCGATCGTGAGACCCCCGGCAGAGGGCAGCAGTCCCGCGATGATGATGATCAGTGGCAACGCCGGAATCACCAGGAACACGTTGGAGATGAGCGAGAGAACCTCGTCACCGAGACCCCCAAGGAAGCCGGAGGTCACGCCGACGATCACCGAGATGATAGTCGCGAGGATGCCGGCGACGAGGCCGACCACCATCACGCCCTGCGTGCCGACGATGAGCTGGGAGAGGATGTCCTGGCCGGTATTGGTCGTGCCGAGCCAGTGCGCCGGGGAGGGCGGCTGCAACGAATCGGGGCCGACTTTACTGGGGTTGTAGGGCGCGATCCACGGCCCGATGATCGCGATCAGCACGAAGAACGCGAGGATGATCATGCCAGCCAGTGCTTTCGGATTTCGTACGAGCGACATCTCAGGCCTCCTGTCGGGTGCGCGGATCGAGGAACGCGTAGGCGAAGTCGGCCACCATATTGGCCACGAGCACCGACAGCGTGATGATCAGGAACACCCCCTGCATGAGCGGATAGTCCTTCGATCCGATGGCCTGGAACAGCACATAGCCGATCCCTGGATAGGAGAACACCATCTCGGTGACGAGGGTGCCACCGACGATGAAACCGAGCGAGAGTGCGAAGCCCGAAATGCTCGGGAGCACGGCGTTGCGTGCCGCATAGCCAAACATCACCCGGCGCTCTGGGAGCCCCTTCGCCTGCGCCACGGTCACATAGTCCTCAGACGAGACGGTCACCATCATGTTGCGCATTCCGAGGATCCATCCAGCCACAGAACTCAGCACGATCGTGAGAGCGGGAAGAGCCGCGTGGTAAATCGCCGACCCGATGAACTCCAGCGAGAACGACGGAAGCAACCCTCCGTCATATCCACCGGATGCGGGGAAGATCGGCAGCGCGACCCCGAAGATCGCGATGGCGATCAGGCCGAGCCAGAAGTAAGGAATTGCGGAGAAGAAGTTGGCAACGGGCAGCAGCGAGTCGAGCCAGGTACCGCGTCGCCAGCCGAGACCGACACCGGCGAGTGTGCCGAGCACGAATCCGAGGATCGTGGAAATGCCCACGAGCATGAGCGTCCACGGCAGCGACTGCACCATCACCTCGGCTACCGGGGTGGGGAAGTAGGTGAACGAGATGCCGAAGTCGCCGTGGAGCAGGTTGCCCCAATAGGTGAGGTAGTCCTGCCAGACGGTCGTATGGGTGTTGAGTCCGAACAGCACTCGAAGGGAATCGATCGCATCGGTGGACAGGCGCCCATGGTACTTATTAATAAGGGATTGCACCGGGTCGCCGGGCAGAAGGCGCGGGATGAAGAAATTGAGAGTGATCGCCGCCCAGGCCGTGAAGAGGTAGAAGCCCATCCGGCGAAGCAGAAACCTCATTGGTGCACCCCGAACGCGGCCTCGCGCTCGAGCGTTGCGTCCTCGGCGTAGAGCCAGCAGCTGGCCTCCTGGCCGTCGTCGACGCTGAACGTGGGCGGCGTCGTGGTGAGGCAGCGCTCCATCGCGAACGGGCACCGCGGATGGAAGCGACACCCGCTCGGCGGGGTGATGAGGCTCGGCGGTTCGCCCTTCGCCGGGCGCGAATCGCGCCCGGTGAGCTGGTCGGGATCCGGTGCCGAGGCGATGAGCAGCCGCGTGTAGGGGTGGGCCGGATGTTGGGTGACCATCTCGCTCGGACCGCGCTCGATGATCTGACCCGCATACATCACCATCGTGGTGTCGGCGAAGTAACGGGCCGACGCGATGTCGTGGGTGATGTAAAGGATCGCGAGATCGAACTTCTCTTTCAGGTTTTGCAGAAGGTTCAATACCCCGATACGGATGGAGACGTCGAGCATCGACACCGGCTCATCGGCGAGCAGCACCTGCGGCGTCGCTCCGAGCGCTCGCGCGATTGCCACGCGCTGGCGCTGGCCACCGCTCAGCTCGTGGGGAAACTTGTCGAGGTAGCGCTCGGGCGGTGTGAGATCGACCTGGCTGAGCAGCCCGGTCAAAAGCTCAGCGCGCTCGGATTTCGTCATCCTTCGGATGATGGATGCTGATCGAACGCCCGAGCACATAGCGCACCGTGTGGATCGGGTTGAGCGAGGCGAAAGGATCCTGAAGGATCATCTGTACGTTGCGCACGTACCCACGGAACCGTCGGCCGAAATGGGCCGAAACGGGAGTGCCGTTGAGACGGATGACACCGGAGGTTGCCGGCAGCAGTTGAGCGAGCAACCGGGCAACGGTGGACTTCCCTGACCCGGACTCGCCCACGAGCGCGACAACGGTGCCGCGCATCAGACGGGTGTCGATGCCGTCCACGGCGTGCACGACCTGTCGGCGGCCGCGGCGGAGCGGAAAATGCTTGGTAAGGCCCACCGTTTCGAGAACGGGAGTCACTTCATCGTGAGGGGTCATACGGGTCCTGGTCCGTTGGAGGTGGGGGCCGGCCGCCGCGCGTTGCGCAGCGGCCGGCCGGTCGAAGGTTGCTACTTGACGGGTGTCAGTTTCATCATCACTTGCGAGAGGCTCGGCTGGGTCGGCTGCGGTACCGCATAGGGATTATCCGCGGTCGGGAAACCGGTCCAGTATTTTGTCGAGAACTCCGCGCCGATCGCGCCGGATGCCAGCGGTATGGCCGGCACCTGCTCCACCATGATCTTCTGCAGTCCGTCCATTGCCGCCGTGCGATCCTTATCGCTCGTGGTGTTGGCGTAGTCGTGCAGCATCTTCGTGGCATCCGCACTGTCGAAGCGGCCGAAGTTCCACGAGGCGACGGTGCCGACCGGCTTCAACTGAGTGCCGTCCATGATGTTCGCTCAGATGTCCCACGGGGTCGATCCGGTATTGGTCCAGTGCAGGGTGGCCTGGAAGTCGCCAGTGCCCACAGCGCTGGTCCAGGCATCCACCGTCGCGGTCTCCACCTTGGCGGTGATGCCGATCTTGTCCACGTTGTCGGCGATGATCTGCAGCGACGCGAGGTAGTCCGACCAGCCGGCCGGATCGACCATCGTGAAGGTGACGGGAGCACCCTTCGGGTCGATCAGCGCCGAACCCTTATAGGTGTAGCCGGCGTCGGTAAGCACCTTCTTGGCTCCGGCCACATCGATCGTCGCCTTCTTGCCCTTGTAGGTAGCCGCGGTAAAGGCATCACCGGCCGGCGAGGGAAGCCCGGTCACGTTGTCGACGAGTGCCTTGAATCCGGAGTAGCCCTGCTCGTGCACGGCCTTGCGGTCAATCACCATGCTCACAGCCTTGCGCACGGCGACATCGTTGAATGGCGCCTTCGTGGTGTTGAGGAACAGCGCGTCCACCCCGAGGCCCGAGGGCATGTACGAGTTGTTCGTCTTGCTCTTGGCGACGTAGGTCTTCTGGATGTCGGGGATAAACACGTAGCTCCACTGGGCAGCCCCGCTGAGAAGCGCGGTGAGCTGGGAGTTGTTGTCGTTGTACGAGGTGTAGCGCACCTCGGGCACCGGCGGCTTTCCGCCCCAGTACGAGTTGTTCGGCGTGAAGGTGATCGCCTGCTGGGTCCAGGTCTTCAGCAGGTACGGTCCGGTGCCGACCGGCTTCGCGTTGACGTTCGTCGTCGGGTCGCTGATTTTCGACCAGATGTGCTCTGGAACGATGTAGGAATTCATTACCTTCGGCTGATTCACGAACTGCGAGGCCCCGAAGGTGATGGTCACGGTCTTGCCGGCTGTCGTGATGTCCTCAAGCGGAAGGGCGTTGCCATTGAATGCCGGAGTCTTTTTGACCAGATTGAAGGTGTAAGCGATGTCCTTGACGGAGAAGTCCTTGCCGTCAGACCACTTCACCCCGTCGCGCGCTGTGATGGCCACGGATTTGTAGTCATCCGCCCATTTCCACGAACTGGCGAGCCACGGGGTGGGAGCCTTGTCGGGCAGGGTGGGGTTCACCTGCGCAAGCGGTTCGTACATGAGGAAGGTGTACCCGAGGATGGCCGCCGCCGAGGTGGGCATGAACGGGTTGTTGTTGTTGGTCTGCGGGCCGTTCGGCATTCCGATCGTGAGCGGATGACTCGCTCCCGACCCGGCCGACGAGCACCCCGCCAATCCGATCGCCAATGCCGCTGCGGTGATTCCGACGGCGATCTTCGCCATCATGCTTCGTTTCATTTCGTGCCTCCTTGCACTGATTGGTGATACTGGTGTGATTGATGGTTCTGGTGTCGTAGTTCAGACCTGGGTTCCGGAGCCTCCAGCGGCCGCGCTTAGTTCGATCGCCGTGAGGACGCGCTGCACGGCGAGGCCGTCGGCGAAAGACGGACTCGCGGGCGTGCCCGATTCGATTGCGCACAGGAAGTCGCGCAGCTCGTGCACAAAGGAGTGCTCCCAGCCGAGCACGTGGCCCTGAGGCCACCAGGCGGCGATATATGGATGCTCCGGCTCGGTCACGAGGATGCGGCGGAACCCCTGGGTTTCGATCGACTCCGTGGCATCGAGGAACCACAGTTCGTTCAACTCTTCGGGGTCGAACCGCAGCGCTCCCGTCGAGCCGAAGAGCTCGATCGTGAGGGCGTTCTTGCGCCCGGTGGCGACCCGGGAGACCTCGAGGCTGCCGCGGGCCCCGGAGCCGAATGCCAGTGTCGCCCAGACCGCATCGTCGACGGTGACCGCCTCGGGGCCACTGGCACCCGGCCGCTCGGTCACGAAAGTGTGGGTGCGGGCCGAGACCTCGGTCACGCGCTCTCCGAGCAGAAACTGCAGCTGGTCCACGGCATGGGAGGCGAGATCGCCAAGCGCACCGGAACCGGCGGTCTCGCGACGCAGCCGCCAGGTCATCGGGGCCGTGGCATCCGCGAGCCAGTCCTGAAGGTACGACCCGCGCACCTGACGGATCTCGCCGAGGCGGCCGTCGGCGATGATGCGACGGGCGAGCGCGAGCGCAGGCATCCGTCGATAGTTGAAGCCCACCATGGAGACGACGCCACGGGTGGATGCGACTGCCGCGGCATCCGCCATCGCCTCGGCCTCGGCCAGCGTATTGGCGAGCGGCTTCTCGACCAGAACGTGCTTGCCAGCGGCGAGCGCGGCGAGCGCTATCTCGGCGTGCAGGTGACCGGGCACACAGATATCCACGACATCGATGTCATCCCTGGCGATGACCTCACGCCAGTCGGTCGCCGACTCGGACCAGCCCAATGCGGTCGCCGCGGCCGCGACGCCCACGGCATCCCGCCCCACCAGAACACGCTGCTCGAACGCGGGCACCTCGAAGAACGATCCGACGGTCGCCCAGGCATTGGAGTGTGCCCTGCCCATGAACGCGTAGCCGATCATGGCGACGCGCACTGGCCGAATTGAGGAGGTCATTTTCCCGGTCCTACAGCGTCGCCGCCGTCGGATCCCAGTCCTCTGGCAGGGCCGGAGCCGTTGTAATCGAGCTCGCCACCTCCACGAAGCGGTGGCTCTCGATCGACTCGCTGATCGAGACCATCGTGTCGAGCACGTGGTACGCGAGTTCACCCGTGGCGCGATGCGGCCGGCCCGCGCGGATGGCGCGACCCATCTCAAGCACTCCGGACCCGCGCGAACTCGTTGAGCCGAGGGCGGGGTACGAGGTCCACTCGGCCTCGCCGGCGTGCTTCACCCGGATCTCCCCCTCGAAGTTGTTGGGGTCGGGGAACGACATCGTGCCCTCTGTTCCGGTCACCTCCACGAAGCCGTGGCGATCCATCGGGGAGTCGAAGCTGAAGATGCTCTGCGACGACTGGCCGCCCTCGAACTCGGCGAGCGCACTTACGTGGGATGGCACTGTCACGTCGAACCGCTCTCCGGCCTTCGGGCCGGATCCGATCACACGGGTGTCGCGTGACTTCGAGCCGAGCGCAGCGACGCGGCGCACCGATCCGAAGGTCTGCATCAGTGTGGTGAGGTAATACGGACCGATGTCGAAGAGCGGGCCGGCCCCCTCTTGGAACAGGAAGGCTGGGTTTGGATGCCACGACTCCGGCCCCGGCGACTGCATGAGGGTGAGCGCGGTGAGCGGCACCCCGATGTCGCCACGCTCGATCATGCGACGAGCGGTCTGGAGCCCCGCGCCGAGGAACGTGTCGGGAGCGGATCCGAGGCGTACTCCAGCCTTCTCCGCGGCGGCGAGAAGTGCGAGTCCGCTGTCGCGGTCGAGCGAGAAGGGCTTCTCGCTCCACACGTGCTTGCCGGCGGCGACGGCCGCGAGGGCCACCTCGACGTGCGCGGCCGGGATGGTCAGGTTGATCACGATCTCGACATCCGGATGCCCGAGCGTGGCGGCAACTCCACCCCAGGTCTCGATGCCGAACTGACTCGCGCGCTCCTCGGCGACGGGTTCGTAGACATCGCCGATCGAGTGCACGACGATGTCGGGGAAGGTGGTGAGGTTCTCGAGATACTGCTTGCTGATGGTGCCGGCACCGATGAGCCCGACCCCGATCGGACCGCTCATGAGGCGGCTCCGGCGTTTAGATACGCGTAGCTGTCGGTCACCGCGTCGAACATGTCGCCCGCGAAGGCATCGAGTTCGACGACCGCCACTTCGAGGCTCGTCGCTGCGGCGATGATCTCCCAGATCGGCATTTTTCCGTTGCCGACCGCGAGCTGGGTAGCTGGATCCGGCTCGATCGGTCCGTCCTTGATGTGCAACAGGCGTACACGGTCGCCGAGACGACCGAGCAGCGCCACGACATCCTGCCCGCCGGCCGCGGCCCAGTAGGTGTCGAGCTCGAGGATGATCGCCGGGTTGAGTCCCGCGCTGAGAATCTCGAGGCCGGTGTCGCCGTCGATCACTGACTCGAGTTCGAACCAGTGGTTGTGGTATCCGATTCGGATACTGTGCTTCACCGCCACCTCTGCAGCCGCGTTAAGTGCATCCGCTGTCTTGTGGATGTTTGCAGCCGAGAGCCACTTCGCTGGGTCGACGAAGGGATCGATCACCGTCGGGATACCGAGGCGGGCGGCCGTGGAGAACACGTCGTCCAGGCTGGCACCGGCGAGGCTCTCGGCGTCGAGGAAGCGCAAGTGGGCGCTCGGCGCGGTGAGGCCGGTTGCCGCGAACCCCGCCGCAAGGGCGTCGGCCTTGGCGAAGAAGTCATAGGGCTCGACGCGTGTGAACCCGATATCTGCCACGCGCTGCATCGTGCCGGCAAAGTCCGCATCGAGGGCCTCACGAACGGTGTAGAGCTGGAGCGAAAGCGGGGGCGTCGTTGGCATTGGTTCTCCTCAGATCGAGCGGCGATGCTGGTCACAGTGAAGCGTTCTACCCCAGGACGGGGGAATACGTACACACGATTGACAAACTAGGGGCCCTTCTGTCGATAGTCAAGCAAAAGATATTTGTTGATCGACAGCTATGGCTGGCATGACAGCACGAAGCGCAACTGGTATCAATAAGACATGGTCATCACCGAATCGAGCGCGTTCACCGGCTCGACGGTGGCCGGCGCCCGCGCGGGTGACCTGTTCCAACTGCTCCTCGACGGAACTCCGCGCACCCGGGCCGAGCTCGCCGTGCTCACCGGTCTCGCACGGTCGACGATCGCCATGCGAGTCGATTCCCTCATGGCATCCGGTTTCATCAGCGCGGTCGGTGAGGCCGCATCATCCGGCGGCCGTCCACCGTCACGATTCGCCTTCAACCCGACCGCCCGGCTGGTGCTCGCCGTCGACCTTGGGGCGTCGCACTGTGTGATCGCGGTCACCACCCTCAGTGGCACTGTGCTTGCGAGCCTTCACACAGAGATTGCTATCGATGCTGGCCCTTCCCCGGTGCTCGATCTCGTGGTCGACCGCGCACGCCATCTGCTCGACTCCCTCGGCGACGGCCGGGCCGAGTTGTGTGGCATCGGTATCGGCCTGCCCGGTCCGGTCGAACACACGACTGGTCGGCCCGCAAACCCGCCGATTATGCCCGGCTGGCACGACTTCGACGTGCCCGGTTACATGCGGCGCGCCTTCGATGTGCCTGTTCTCGTCGACAACGACGTCAACATCATGGCGCTCGGTGAACAGCGCACCCAGTGGCCGGCCCAGGACAACCTGCTCTTCATCAAAGCGGCGACGGGCATCGGCGCGGGCATCATCGGTAACGGCCAATTGCAGCGCGGTGCGATGGGTGCCGCCGGTGACCTCGGGCATGTGCGTGTCGCGCGCGGCTCTCACGTGACCTGCCGCTGCGGCAATATCGGATGTCTCGAAGCCCTTGCCGGCGCCCCAGCCATCGCCGCGGCGCTCACGGCCAGCGGCGCGGACGACGTTGCTACCGGAGACATTGTCGCTCTCGTCGAACGCGGCGACCCCGATGCCGTGGCCGCGCTCCGTCAGGCCGGTCGCGATCTCGGCGAGGTGCTCGCCACCTGTGTCAGCCTGCTCAATCCATCGGTCATCGTGCTCGGTGGCTCGCTCGCCGCCGCCGGTGATCACCTCCTCGCCGGCGTACGCGAAGTGGTCTATCACCGCTCGCTTCCCCTGGCCACCGCGCATCTCACGATCGTGCGCTCCCGCTCGGCCGACGATGCGGGCATCCTCGGCGCGTCCATGCTCGTTGTCCAGCACGTGCTCTCCGCCGATGCAATCGAGAGCGCAATCGCCTCGCAGGTGCGAACGCTACCGCCCCCCTTCGCCTGACTCCCGCTTCTCTTCAGCGCGCAGCAGGGCCAGTGCGCAGCAGGGCCAGTACGCAGCGGTGCCACTGCGGAGGGGCGTCGACGGCCGACGGTGCTCCGGGAGACAATGGTGAGGTGACCACCATCCAGCCCATGCTCTCCCTCTGGGATGAGCCGGCTCCGGATCACCGTGACCGTATCGTTGCTCGTGCCGCCGACCGGGTGGCCTGGCTTCGAGCCCGCAGCCGCGGTATCACCGCCACCGACGTCGCACGACTGTCGGGAACCGCCTCCGTGCAGGCCGTGGCCTTCGAGAAGATCAACGGCAGCGGGTTCAGCGGAAACGCCTACACCGATCACGGGCGCGCCCGTGAACCCGAGATCGCCCGCTGGGTGGAGCGTCACTACGGCATCATCTCGAGCGACGCGCTCTTCCACGCCTCCGGCCAGACCACCCACCTCGCCACCCCCGACGGGCTTGCGGTCGCGGCATCCGGCCACCTCGAGCTCGCTGAGATCAAGACCACGAAGTCACCCTGGCGATCCATCCCACGCTCCTATCTCCGACAGGTCTGGTGGCAGCAGTACGTGCTCGGGGCGGAGCGCACCCTGTTGGTCTGGGAGCAGCACGATGACTTCGTTCCGACAAATACCGAGCCAGAATGCCGCTGGATCGACCGCGACGAGAGCCAGATCCACCTGCTCGTACAGCTTGCGGACCGGGTGCTCGACATCGTGGCCGCCGGCCGCGACCGCTAGGCGACCGGAGCTGCGAGCTCGAGCTCTGCGAGGGGCAAAACGTCGGCGAACTCCACGGGCCGTAGCGTCATCATCACCCCGAGAGTGAGCAGCCAGCCGAGTGCGATTGTGGTGGCCGCGAACTCAAGTCGACTGCCAAAGTCCGCCTGGAATCGCGCAAGGGAGAGGATGCCGCCCGCCCCCGCGATCAGTGCGACCGCCACCCCCGCACCGAGCGACAGCCGGGCAAGCGATCGGTATCCCACCGCGAACGACACCTGCAACATGCCGAAGCACGCGGCGGCGAAGGCGAGCACGGCGACCACGGTGTGGATGAGGTCCTGCCAGGTGAAACTCGCCCCCACCGGCAACGGGCATCCGCTCGTGCAGGTGACCTGCGAGGCGATGAGGAAGAAGCCACAACCGACCCATAGCGACACCGCCGGAGCCCAGACAGAGAGCAGCGGCACGCGCGATCGGATGCCGCGAGCGGCATAGGCAATGAGGCTTCCGCCCGCGACGATGAGAAGAAGTGCCCCCTCGAACCAGTGGGCGGTCGGCTGGCCGGCTGCGCCGAGCTCACTGACATACAGGTCACGGTCTTGCTCAAGTCGAGCGACCCAGATGATCACGAGGGCGGCCAACACGAACACCGAGCCGAGGAAAGTGCCTGCGAGTTCGACAACCCGACGTCGCGGCATCGGCAGCGGCAGGGCGGTCATTATTAAATGCTAGGGGTTCTTTTCATAGTTTTTTTCCAGTTGACACCGCGGTGCCATCGGCGAATCGTTGTTGGGCTTGACGGAAGGCACGAGCGTGCTGAGAGGGTCGGAGCTCGGCTACAGCGGCAGTTCTCGCACAAAGTCGTCTTCGAGACGGTCTCCCAGGGCAAATTGCTTGGTTCCCACGAGCGAGAAACCGCTCTTCTCGTAGAAGCGGTTCGCACGCCCGTTCTGCTGGTTGACGCCGAGCCAGATCGAGGCGGCGTCGCGAAGCCGGGCGATTTCGACGGTCACGGCCATGAGCGCCACAGACAACCCGGTGCCATGAGACTCGGCCATGACGTAGAACTTGCTGAGCTCGACCGTTGGCCGGGCCGTGACGACGGCCGCGGCATCCGCATCCGTCGGCTCCTCAAAGATGAGCATCGAGTAACCGGCGGCAACGCCATCGACCTCGGCCAGCAGTAGCGCGCGATGCGCATCGGCAAGGTATCCCTCGAACCGCTCTGCCGAGAGCTCCGACAACACGAACGCCCTTGCGTCTTCCGGAGGTGTGCCGGGAGGGCAGGCCAATCCGAAGGTGGCGGCGGCGAGTTCGTGCAGGAGCGCGCCGTCAGTGACAGCCGCCTCTCGCACCGTGATGGACATCCGGTGTCCCTTCCCTCGCGTTTTCGGTAAAGCCGACGCGAGCCGCGTCGGGTGGGTGTAGAAAAGGGGATCACCGAAGTGATCCCCTTTTCTCGAGATATTTCTGGTTAGAGCACGTTCACGTCGAGCGGGATGCCCGGACCGAAGGTGGTCGTGACAGTACCCTTTTGGATGTAACGGCCCTTTGCGGAGCTGGGCTTGGAGCGCACGATCTCGTCGAGCGCTGCCTTGATGTTCTCCTCGAGCTGCTCGGCCGGGAAGGCCGCCTTGCCCACGATGAAGTGCACGTTGGAGTGCTTGTCGACGCGGAACTCAATCTTTCCGCCCTTGATCTCAGTGACAGCCTTGGCAACATCCGTGGTCACGGTGCCGGTCTTCGGGTTGGGCATGAGGCCACGCGGGCCGAGCACCTTTCCGAGACGCCCGACCTTGCCCATCAGTTCCGGAGTGGAGACCGCTGAGTCGAACGAGGTGTAGCCAGCGGCCACCTTCTCGATGAGCTCGTCACCACCGACCTCGTCGGCTCCGGCAGCGATGGCGGCGTCAGCGGCCGGTCCGGTCGCGAAGACGATGACGCGGGCGGTCTTGCCGGTTCCGTGGGGCAGGATGACAGTTCCACGAACCATCTGGTCTGCCTTGCGGGGGTCGACGCCGAGCTTGAGGGCAACCTCGATAGTGGAGTTGAAGTTCTTCGAACCGCTCTCACGGGCGATTCCGACGGCTTCGTTGGGCGTGTAAAACTTGCCCTCTTCCATCTTCTCGGCAGCGGCGCGGTAGGCCTTGGATTTCGTAGCCATTATGCGTCCACCGTGATTCCCATAGAGCGAGCAGTACCCGCGATGATCTTCTCTGCCGCTGCAACGTCGTTGGCGTTGAGGTCGACCATTTTCTGCTCGGCGATCGAGCGCAGCTGGTCCTTCGAGAGTCGTCCCACCTTGGTGGTGTGCGGGGTGCCGGATCCCTTGGCGACTCCGGCAGCCTGCTTGATGAGCTCGGCGGCTGGCGGGGTCTTGAGGATGAACGTGAACGAACGGTCCTCGTAGACGGTGATCTCGACCGGGATGACGTTGCCGCGCTGCGACTCGGTCGCGGCGTTGTACGCCTTGCAGAACTCCATGATGTTGACGCCGTGCTGACCGAGCGCGGGGCCGATGGGCGGGGCGGGGTTGGCCGCACCCGCGTTGATCTGGAGCTTGATCAGCCCCGTCACCTTCTTCTTGGCTGCCATAAGTGGCTCTTCTTTCTCTCGTGCGCCGGAGGCGCGCTTCCACGAACCAGGCTTCTCCTGGCAGCGGTGGTGGGAACTGGGCGAGTCTAGCCGGAACTAGAGCTTGGTCACCTGGTCGAATGAGAGCTCGACCGGCGTCTCGCGCTCGAAGAGCGAGACGAGCACAGTGAGCTTGCCGCTCTCGGGCTTGATCTCGCTGATCGTGCCGGGAAGACCCGCGAACGAGCCCTCCTTGATCGTGATGGTCTCGCCGACCTCGAAGTCGACTTCGGCCGGGATGGCGCGGGCCGTTGCCTTGCCGCCGCCCTTGCCCGCGACGCCACCCTTGACGGGCGCCTCCACGATCTGCACGAGGCTCTTCAGCATGTTGAAGGCCTCCTCGAAGCGGAGCGGGGTCGGGTTGTGGGAGTTGCCCACGAATCCGGTCACACCCGGGGTGTGACGGACGACCGACCAGCTGTCCTCGTTGAGGTCCATGCGCACCAGCACGTAGCCGGGGATGCGCACGCGGGTGACCAGCTTCCGCTGGCCGTTCTTGATCTCGACGACGTCTTCCATCGGCACCTGCACCTCGAAGACGAAGTCCTCCATGGCCATCGACGAACGACGCGATTCGATGTTCTGCTTGACGCGCTTCTCGAAGCCGGCGTAGGAGTGGATGACGTACCAGTTGCCGAGCTTGCCGCGGAGCTCCGCGCGGAACTCCTGGTAGGGGTCGACCTCGACCTCGGCCTCCTCGAGCTCCTCCTCGTCGGCGGTTGCCGCAGCCGCCGCGTCGAAGTCCGTGGGGTCGTCGGTGTCCGAGTCCTCGCCGATGTCGAGAGCCGAGTCGACGATCGCGTCGGCCTCGGGGTCGGATGCCGCATCCAGCGCATCGAGGATGCTGTCGAGGTTCGCCTCGACGTCGCCCTCGTCGTCGACCACGTGGATGGCGCCGCTCTCGGCGTTCACGTCGGACGACTCGTCGACGGCCAGCACGTCGTCCTGCAGCAGGTCGTCGGTCTCCGACGACTGCTCGGCGGCGGGGGCGAGATCTACGTCGCGGCGCTGTTCTTCAGTCACAGTGTTGATTCCATTTCATTGATAAAGCAAGTTGGCGAGGGTCAGTGACTGCCAAAGACCCAGGTGACGAGCGCGCTGAACCCGAGATCGAGCGCGTACACGAGCCCCATCATGATGATGACGAACGTCAGCACGACGCCGGTGTAGCTGAGCAGTTCGCGCCGCGTGGGCGTGACCACCTTCTTCAGCTCGTTGAGGACCTGCTTGATGAAGAGAGAAATTCGCGCAAACGGGCCACGCCGTTCGGCGCGCTCCCGCCTGGCGCTCGCGACGAGGTCCTCGGACGGCTCGTCGACCACCTTGCGTGCCACTCTCAACACCTCTCAACAGTGAACTCCGCACTGACGTACGAAGAATCGCAGGGCGGACAGGACTTGAACCTGCAACCTGCGGTTTTGGAGACCGCTGCTCTACCAATTGAGCCACCGCCCTACAGGGATCAGACCGCCGCATACCCCGCACGCCGCTTGACGGCGCGACAAAGCTTGGCAGACATCACCACTGCAGTCAGTGTATGTCATCGCTCGGGGGACCCGGCTTCTCGCGTGCCGGTGCTCACCACAGAGCGGCCCTCGCGTGGGCCACGACGGTGTCCGCGACGCGGTCGAGCAGGGTGGAACGCAGCTTCCACTGCTGCCAGAAGAGCGGGACCGCGATCGATCGAGCGCCCTCAAGCGTGACGATCGCGCCGGCGGCCCGGCCCGCGTCCGCCTGCTGGTCGGGCAGCATCCCCCAGCCGAGGCCGAGCATGACGGCGGCGGCGAAGTCCGCCGACGCGGGGACGAGGTGGCGCGGCGAATGCAGCTCCCGGCGCGTCACCGAACGCACGTAGCGTGCCTGCAACTCGTCTTTGCGATCGAAGTCGATCACCGGAGCGACAGCGAGCGCCGCGGCATCCACCCCCTGCGGGAACCAGCGGGCGGTGAACTCGGGCGTCGCGACCGGACGGTAGACCATCCTGCCCAGCGGGGTGACCGTGCAGCCGGCAACCGGCTTCGAGTCGGAGGTGACGGCCGCCATGACGGTGCCGTCGGCGAGCAGGGCGGCCGTGTAGCCCTGGTCGTCGCGGTGCAGTTCGAAGGCGACCGGATTCTGCGCCGCGACCTGCGCCAGGGCCGGGAGCAGCCAGGTCGCCATCGAGTCCGCATTGACCGCGAGCGACACGACCAGCGTCGACGCGGCGGACCCCTCCAGTCCCAACTCGCCCGCCGCCTCCTGCTCGAGCACGACGAGCTGCTGCGCGAGCCGCAGCAGCGCGGCACCCGACTCGGTCGCCAGGATCGGCTTGGAGCGCACCACCACCACCCGGCCGAGCTGCTGCTCGAGCGCCTTGATGCGCTGGCTGATCGCGGACGGCGTGACCTTGAGCCGTCGGGCGGCCGCGTCGAAGGTGCCGTCGCTCACCACGGCGGCGAGCGTCTCGAGTTGCTCTCGGTCGAACATCATTCGCAGAATCTTCCCATCAGTCAGGCTAATGTGTCGACAGAACCGTGAACTGGATTGTTGGGGCATCGCACGGGACACTCGAGACATGATCACCTGGTTGCCCGCCGCCCTTTCCGGTCTCGGACTCGGCCTCTCGCTGATCATCGCGATCGGGGCGCAGAACGCCTTCGTGCTGCGCCAGGGACTCCGCCGAGAGCACGTGCTGCTCGTCGTCGCCATCTGCGCGCTGTCCGACCTGGCACTCATCGCCCTCGGCGTGGGCGGCGGCGGGCTGCTCTTCACGGCCGTGCCGGTGCTGGTCGAGGTGGTGCGCTGGGTGGGGGCGGCGTTCCTGCTGCGCTACGGAGTCGTCGCGGCGCGTCGCGCCCTGCGGCCGTCGCGGCTGACGGCATCCGACGAATCCGCGGCCCTCACGCGCCCGTCCCCCCTCGCTGTCGCGGCCAGCTGCCTCGCGCTCACCTGGCTGAACCCGCACGTGTACCTCGACACGGTCGTGCTGCTCGGCTCCGTCGCGAGCACCCATGGCGAGTGGCGCTGGGCGTTCGGCGCTGGGGCGGCGCTGGGCAGCATCCTGTGGTTCTCGGCGCTCGGATTCGGCGCGCGGTTGCTCGCTCCGCTGTTTGCCCGCCCGATCGCCTGGCGCGTGCTTGACGCGATCATCGCGGTCGTCATGGTCGCGCTGGCCGCGATGCTCGCGCTGAGCGCGCTGCGGTGAGAGCGCTGGGCTGACGCGCCGCCGGCTGCGCCGCGCATGTCGACACCCGCGAGAGACGCGGTTCGCGCCGACACTCAGCGGATGTCCACGCCTTCTCGGTGCACAGGCGCCATCTCGACGTACGACGGGCCTGCTCCGCCCAGATCGGAGCCCCTCCACCGATCGGTGGATGCCGGGCGTCCACCACTGAGCTGTTGTCGGGGAGGCCGCGCACCGCCACGATGAACACATGACAGCTTCCGCATCCGCCGTCGAGGTCTCCGGCCTCCGCAAGGACTACCACGGCGTCGAGGCCTTGCGCGGCCTCGACTTCGACATCAAGCACGGCGAGACCTTCGCGCTGCTCGGCCCGAACGGGGCGGGCAAGAGCACCACCATCGAGATCCTCGAGGGCTACCGCGACCGCAGCGCCGGTACGGTCAGCGTTCTCGGCGTCGACCCGCAGCGCGGCGGCCTGGACTGGAAGGCGCGGCTCGGCATCGTGCTGCAGAGCAGCGGCGAGCAGGGCAGCGCGACCGTGCGCGAGCAGCTCACTCACTTCGCCGCGTTCTACCCGAACCCGCGCAACGTCGACGAGGTGATCGCGGCCGTCGGTCTCGAAGACAAGGCCTCCTCGCTGATCCGCAAGCTCTCCGGCGGTCAGCGACGGCGAGTGGATGTGGCGCTCGGCATCATCGGACGCCCCGAGCTTCTCTTCCTGGACGAGCCCACCACCGGCTTCGACCCCGAGGCACGACGCCAGTTCTGGACCCTCGTCAACCAGCTCAAGGCGGAGGGGACCACCATCCTGCTCACCACCCACTACCTCGACGAGGCCGCGCAGCTGAGCGATCGCGCGGGCATCGTCGCCGACGGCCGTCTGGTCGAGCTGGGACCGATCGACACGATCGGCGCTGCCGAGGCGCGCATCCCCGTGGTGCGGTGGACCCGCAACGGCATCGAACGCGAGGAGCGCACCGACCGGCCGGCCGAGTTCGTCGCCCGCCTGGCGCTGGACGGCGAACCCGAGCGGCTCGAAGTCATCCGCCCCAGCCTCGAAGACATCTACCTGGAACTGGTCGGCAACGTCGAAGCGGCTGCCGCCGAACTCGCCGCGTCCACCGGAGAGGCCTCGTCATGACCACCACCGCACGCACCCCCACCATCGTCACCCCCGCCCGCATCGTGCGGGTCGGTCTCTCGCGCATTCGCTACGAGATCACCGGCTACTTCCGACAGGGCGACGCGGTGTTCTTCACCTTCCTGTTCCCGGTGGTGATGCTCACCATCTTCTCGGTGGCGTTCAGCGAGACCAGCTTCGGCAAGGATGCCGCGGGCCACACGGTGAGCGCCGCCAGCTACTACCTCCCCGGCATGCTGGCCGCGGGCGTGCTGCTCAGCGGCTTGCAGAATCTCGCCATCGACATCGCCGGAGAGAAGAGCGACGGCACCCTCAAACGGCTCGCGGGCACCCCGCTCTCGGTGATCAGCTACTTCATCGGCAAGATCGGGCGGGCGCTTATCACGGGCATCCTGCAGGCGGGCCTGTTGATCCTGTTGGCCCGGGTGGCCTTCGGCGTCGCCATTGCGACCGAGCCCGGCAAGTGGCTGACCTTCGCCTGGGTGTTCCTGCTCGGGGTCGCCACCTGCGCCATCCTCGGGATCGGGCTCAGCGCGCTGCCGCGTTCGGGCAAAAGCGCGACCGCGGTCATCATCCCGATCGTGCTGGTGCTGCAGTTCATCTCGGGCGTCTACCTCACCTTCACCAGCCTGCCGAGCTGGCTGCAGAACGTGGCGAGCGTGTTCCCGCTCAAGTGGCTGGCGCAGGGGATGCGTTCGGTCTTCCTGCCGTCCACCTTCGAGGCGGCCGAGCAGGGCGCCAGCTGGAATCTGCCCGGCGTCGCGATCGTGCTGAGCATCTGGCTCGTCGTCGGACTGATCCTGGCCCGACTCACCTTCCGTTGGATCCGCAAGGATAGCTAGGTGACCACCCGCTCGATGACCACGCGCGGCTGGTGGATCCTCGCCCTCGCCGCGGCGAGCATCCTGTCGGTCGTGGTGCTCGGCCTCAGTCTCGGGATCGGCGCCCGCTTCGGGATCGGTGTCGGCATACTGGCGGCGTTCTTCGTCTTCTGGGCGATCGTCGCCCGGCCCGACGAGGAGGACACCCCGCGGGCCACCCTCGTGCTGGTCGTGACGATCATGACCGCTGGCGCCCTGACCTCGGTCGACACCTCGCTCGCCTTCTTCCAGGCGATCGCGTTCCCGGCGTCCTGGACGCTGATCGGGAGCGTGCGACGCTCGATCATCGCCTGCTCCGCGCTTGCCGTCGTCGAGGTGGGCGGCTTCCTGGTCAGTCTGGGCGCCCGTCGCGACACGCTCGTGCTCGCCCTCGTGATCGAGGGGATCTCGCTCGTCTTCGCCATCATCATGGGCGTCTGGATCAGCCGGATCGCCCAGCTCGGCAACGAGCGCAAGCGCCTGCTTGACGAGCTGACCGCCGCGCAGGCACAACTCGGGGTGCTGCATCGGGATGCCGGGGCCACCGCCGAGCGCGAACGCCTGGCCCGCGAACTCCACGACACCATCGCACAGTCCCTCACCGGCCAGGTGCTGCTGGCACAGCGGGCCCGACGCGAACGGGCCGCGGGCTCGCTGTCAGACGAGACCCTCGAGCTGCTCGAGGAGGCCTCGCGCGAGGCGCTGGCAGAGACCCGCTCGCTCGTCGCCGCGAGCGCACGTGTCGAGCTGCCGGGAGGCGGACTCGTCGAGGCGCTGACGCAGTTCGCGGCGCGATTCCAGCGCGAGTCAGGGATCGCGGTCGTGGTGACCGCCGAGCTGGGTCCCGCCGCCCCGAACGCGCTCGGTCGCGACGCGGAGGTGGTGCTGCTCCGCTGCGCGCAGGAGGGGCTCGCGAACGTGCGCAAGCATGCCGGGGCACGCGCCGTCCGGGTCGTGCTGAGCACCGCTGACGGCGTTGCCACCGTCGCGGTCATCGATGACGGGCACGGCTTCGACCCGGCGGCCGCGGCATCCGGATTCGGACTCAGCGGCCTGCGCGATCGGCTCGGTCTGGTGGGCGGCGAGCTCGCCGTCGACGGGACGGCGGGAGCCACGACCCTCCTCGCGCGACTCCCGCTGGGGGTCGTCTCGTGATCCGCGCCCTGGTCGTCGACGACCACCCGGTCGTACGCGCCGGGCTGGTCGCGCTCTTCGACGCCGCCGACGATATCCAGGTGATCGCCACGGCGTCGTCGGGCGAGGAGGCGGTCGCGCTGGTGGCCGAGCATCGGCCGGACGTCGTGCTGATGGACTTGCGGATGGCCGGAATCGACGGCGACGAGGCCACCTCGCGGATCCTGGCGGGCTCTGCCGCTGCGGGAACATCGACGCGCGTCGTCATTCTGACCACCTACGAGAACGACGACGCGATCCTCAGCGCAATCTCGGCCGGGGCGAGCGGCTACCTGCTGAAGGCCGCCCCCGAGGAGGAGCTGCTCGCCGGGGTGCGGGCCGTCGCTGCGGGCGAGGTCGCTCTGGCGCCGATCGTGTCTCGGCTGCTGGTCCAGCGGGCGGGTGCGCGGGCGGTGGTCGCCAGACCCGCCCTCAGCACCCGCGAACTCGAGGTGCTGCGTCTCGTCGCCGAAGGCCTCAGCAACCGCGAGATCGGCGAGCGCCTCTACGTCGGCGAGGCCACGGTCAAGACGCACCTGCTGCACGCGTTCACGAAGCTTGAGGTGGCCGACCGCACCCGCGCGGTCACCCGCGCGATGGAGCTCGGAGTGCTCTGAGCGCTGGGCTGATCTCGACGATGCACCTTTGCACCGAATCGACGCCGTCGACCACGAACTCTCGGTGCAAAGCCGCCATCTCGGCGGCGCGCCGGCGAGGTCACAGCGAAATGCCGACCAGCACCGGCTCGGGATGCAGCATCACGCCGAACTCGCTCATCACGCGGGTCTGCACGAAGTTCGCCAGCTGCACCACGTCGTGCGCGGTCGCATGGCCGCGGTTAACGATCGCGAGCGTGTGCTTGTGCGAGATCGCGGCTCCTGAACCGGGAATGGAGAACCCCCTCGAGATACCCGCGCGCTCGATCAGCCACGCGGCGCTGAGTTTGACGAGGTACTCGCTGCCGACGGCGACGGCCGGGATCGGCGATCCCAGCGGCAGGACCTGCGCCGGGCGCTCCGGTTCGGTCGGCCAGCGGGGCGACTCTGCGGGGAGGCCGCGGGCGAAGTTCTCGCTCACGATCGGGTTGGTGAAGAAGGAGCCGGCGCTGATCGAGTCGGGGTCGGCCGGATCCCAGATCATCCCCTTCGAGGCACGCAGTGCGAGCACTGTGGCGCGCACCTCAGCGAGGGGAACCCGCGCTCCGAGTTCGACGCCGAGCGCGGTGGCGAGCTGCGCGTAGGCGATCGGCAGCGAGAGGCCGCCGGATGCCGCGAGCCGCAGTTCGACGCCGAGCACGATGCCCAGCCGCCCCCGCTTGAGCGCGCTGGTGCGGTACCCCAGCCTTAGCTCGGAGGCGGCAAGCCGCTCCACCTCGCCCGAGCCGAAGTCGAGGAAGTCGAGGCCGACGAGGGTCTCGCCGAGCTCCTGCCCGTAGGCGCCGATGTTCTGGATCGGGGCCGCGCCGGCGGTGCCCGGGATGCCGCTGAGCGCCTCGATCCCGGCCAGGTCATTGCCGACCGCGAAGGCCACGACGTCGTCCCAGACCTCGCCCGCCTCGACCAGCAGGTGCACCGAGCCGTCGGCGTGCGGCGCGACGGGCCTGTCGACGACCGAGATGCCGCGCGTGACCACCCGCAGCACATCGCCGTCGACCCCGTCGTCGGAGACGACGACGTTCGATCCCCCGCCGAGCACGAGCCAGTCGTCGAAGCCCGACCACATCTTGAGCGCTGCGGCGATGAGACCGTCGCGGGTGGCGGGAGCCGACATCCGCAGGGCGGGGCCCCCGACCCGCAGAGTGGTGAGCTCTGAGAGCCGGATGCCGTCGGCCGCAGAACTCACGCGAGCGCCACCCGCACCTGCGCCTTGCCCAGCACCGTCTCGTCGCGGAACGTCACGGTGAGATCGATCCGCGCACCCGCCTGATCCAGCACGCCGACCTTCGCGACCACGTTCACGTCGGCACCGGCTTCGGCGTCCACGAAGACCGGACGGGTGAACCGCACCTGGTAGTCGAGCACCTTGCCGCTGTCGCCGCCGAGCCAGTCGATGACCGGCTGCACGGCGAAGCCCATGGTCAGCATCCCGTGCGCGAGCACCCCAGCGAGACCGACCGAGGTGGCCGCGTCGTCGCGGTAGTGAATCGGGTTGAAGTCGCCCGAGGCCCCGGCGTAGCGCACGAGGCTGTCACGGGTCAGGTGGTAGCTCTGCTCGGCGACGATGTCGCCTACGCTCAGCCTCTCGGCGTCGAAGCCCCCGACGCTCATTCGTCGCCTCGCACCACGAGGCTGGAGATCGCCGTGACCACGTGAGCCCCGCCCGCATCGACGATGGACGTCTCGGCCGTCACCATGCTGTGGCCTCCGAGCGTCTTCACGCTCGTGACGGTGAGAGTGCCGGTGAGCTCGTCGCCCGCCACAATCGGACGGGTGAAGCGGAAGCGCTGATCGCCGTGGACGACGCGGGCGAAGTCGATGCCGGCATCCGGATCGGCAAGCAGTTGCGCGAGGGTGTGCTCCTGGACGACCACCGCGAAGGTCGGCGGCGCGACCACGTCGGCGTAGCCGGCCGCGCGCGCAGCCTCCGGGTCGAAGTTGAGTGGGCTGGTCGCGAGAACGGCGCGGGCGAACTCGCGCACCTTCTCGCGGCCCACGAGGTACGGAGCTGCCGCGGGGTAGCTCCGACCCGCGAGCTCGGCGTTGACTGGCACGGTTCCACCCTATCGGCGGGCCGCCGAGCGGAAGCGGGCAAACGAAGACCCCGGGGCCTGGGGCCGCCGGGGTCTTCTGGGGGGTACGTGGAGCGGAGAACTGTTACTGGCAGCTCTCGCACTGCAGGTCGTCCATGGGGTCGACCGGAACCGCGTAACCGCCCACGCTGTCGGTGTCATTCATGGCGATCCTCCTTCTGAAGAAGTCTGTGCCACCGGCTGCTGCCGGGGTGAGTCCTCACTATATAACCGGAATGCCACGGTTGTCATTCCACTACATGTAGTGATTTGGGCGTGTCGCGACCTTTTCATTCTCGTGGCACCCACCGAAGCGGCTGTATTCGATCGATCCGTAGCGGAAGAGCTGGACCGCCACGCGCAGCACGATCGTGGCCAGAACCAGGAGCTCTACCGAGAGGGCGATGCCCTGCTAGAGCGGGAGCCCGCCGAAGGCGTTTCGCAGCAGCGCCGAGACGGGCGCCGAGTACGGGAACCACGTGCGCCGATCGCGACACGCGTGCCAGTGAAGAGCGCGAAGCCTCCGATGAGGATGAGCGACGTCGGGTTGATGATAGTGAGGATCATCTCGGTGACGCGGTTTTCCTTCTCGTCGAGCGTGGAGGCGAGCATCTGGTTTCCGAGCATCAGGATCACCAGATAGAACGCCACCAGATAGAGGATCGGGGCGATCACCCCGTTGATCCCGGCCGCCTCATGACCGTCGCGATATGTCGCGCTGACCGTGGTGATCTGCCCGCTGACGAGCGGGACGATCCGGGGCGCGTCGAGCCTCTCCGCGGCGCTCGCCTGGGGGAGGGCGGTGGCGACGGAACCGTAGAGACCGTTGCCGAAGATGTCCCGATCCGCCCCGTAGACCTTGACGGACTGCGTCGACGGATCGGCCGGGAAGTCGAAAAGCGCCTGTTCCCGGCCCGCCTTGTACCCGAGCTGCCGCGAGTACTCCGGGCTAAAGGGCTCGCCGCGATGCACCGTGAACGAAAGGTCCTCGATGACGGTGACGTTCGAAAAGTCCATCCGGAAATGGTCGATCTCGACAAGCGGAGCATCCGTCACGCGGCAACGTCAGTCGGAGCCGATCACCGCGGCGAACGCGAGATAGTCGGATGCCGCCTGCTCGGCATACGCCAAGCCCCAGGCCAGCAGGGCCTCATCCGACTTCGTCGAGTCACCGAGGTACCCCGCCACCTCCCGGGACCGGGGGCTCTGAGCGTGCGCGCGCGCCAGCACGATGCCGCAACCCCGCGCATAGCTGACGAACTGCGAGGGCGTGAGCGAGTCGATGACGACCGAGCTCTTCATGTCGCGGAACTGCCGCACGTAGAAGTCGTGCCCGTTGAACCGGACGTGGCCCAGGAATACGTCGGACACGGCCTGCAGCACGCGCTGCAAGTCGACGACCCGTCGCCCCTCGTGCGCGGTCGCCGCGCCCTGACCGCCGTGCGAGACGAGGACGGAGGCCACGGCCTCCTTCACCTGCAGCACGAGCGGTTCGCCGAGCGGGCCGGTGAGGAGCACGACGAAGCACCGGGTCCCGACGCTCCCCACGCCGACCACCCGGCGCGCCGAATCGGTGAGTTCGTACTGATCAAGGAGGACCGCGACATCCGGGGCCACGGTCGCCCGGTACTCCTGGAAGATGGCGAGGCGGTCGATGCTCGCGTTCTCGACCTCGTGGCTGAGCACGGGCGGATCGTCGACGAACACGCGGCGCCCATCCTGCCCGATCTGGGTCGACTTCTCGACGAAGTGCGCCGAGGTGCGTCGGCGTGCCTGTCGGATCGTCTTCTCAAGGATCCGCTGCCCGCTGGAGTCGAGCGTCCCGAGGATCACGTCGGTGTCGAGTCGCGAGTAGTAGCGGTCGGTCACCCCGAGGTGCATCATGTCGCGCAACCCGATCCGATACGCCGCCGCCGCCCGGAGGCCCGCGGTGCGCGCGTCCTTCTCCGGGAAGCCAGCCTGCCGCGCTCCGATGATCGCGCTCGTGACGAGGCGTTTGACATCCCACTCCCACGGCGCGACCGAAGCCTCGTCGAAGTCGTTGAGGTCGAAGACGAGGGTGCGCTGCGGGGAGGCGAAGAAGCCGAAGTTGGTAACGTGCGCATCGCCGCAGCTGATCACGTCGATGCCACTGGACGGCTCGCGACCGAGGTCCGCCGCCATCTGGGCCGCGCTGCCGCGGAAAAAGGAGAAAGGGTCGGCGGCCATGCGCGCCATCCGAAGCGGCACGAGCGCCGGCAGCCTGCTCGCGTTCTGCGCGTCGAGCAATGTGAACGGATCGCGGTCGGACGGCGCGTAGCTCGCCATCCGGGTGCGCGGGAACGCCGCGCGCGCCGCGACGCCCGCCGCAACCTGATCGGCCGCGGTCCGCAGCCGCGCGGCCACGATCCGACTACTTGGACTCGAGGGCGGCATCCGGCATGGTGCGCGGGAAAGCCAGCAGCACGCCGACCCCGACCACGATCAGCAGGACGGCCGCGAAGGCGATGAACGCCGAGCCCACCAGGGCCGGGGCGAATAGGAACGCGAAGCCCGCCAGCAGCGAGATCGCGCCGCCGGCGATCCCCCAGCCGCTGACCCGGCCGGAGCGGGTCGACGCGACGATGTCTGTCGCTCCGCCGAGGATCCAGCCGATCCCGATCACGATGGCGATGAAGGTGGCGCCGCCCGCCGGGTTCGAGATGGTCAGGATGCCCGCGATGGCGACCAGGGCACCAACGACGATTCCGACGAAGAACCAGCGGCCGATCGCGTCGCGCAGCGCGATGCTCCGGGCGATCCGGGAGACGCCCGAGATGAGCAGGAAGATGCCGAACAGCACGCCGATGGTGGTGATGACCACGCCCGGCCAGACCAGCGCGATCACGCCGAACACGATCGCGACGATCGCGACGATGATCACGGCGGCGCGCACGATGGCGAAAAGCTGGGCGTTGTTCGTGGGCACGGGGAGGGTCGGGACGGTCATGATGACTTCGATTCTGTGAGGGTCTGAGGGGAAGCGGATTCCAGGGGACGCTGCAGCAGTTCGACCAGCAAGAGCGCGAGCAGCGACACCAGCGTCGTGCTCAGGATCACGCCGACCGTCAACGGCCGCACGAACAGCACGATCAGTACGGCCACGAGACCGATCAGGTACCGGATGACGCGGCGCGCCGAGTGCAGCCACACACCGAACTCGCCCGTCGTCAGCCCGCGCTGCGCGGCCGCGGAGCGGACCGAGCTCACCGCGGTGTCGCCCACGGCGCGCAGCCGTGCCGGCACGCCGTTCGCGCGCCCAAACCACGCCGCGAGCGCGACGAGCACGGCAACGAACACCACGACGACCGCCGAACTGCGGGTGAACGCGGTGACCTGGTCGAACACGACCGTGACGACGGCGGCCGGTAGCACGTTGATCGCGAGCGTCTGCAGAGCGAAGACTCGTCCCAGGTCGATGGCGATGACGACGAGGAGGGAGGTGACGGCCAGGGCCGCTCCGGCCCAGACGACATCCGCGGCGCCTCGGCGCGCCTCGCGATGAGGCGCGCGCCAGCTGAGGGAGGTAAAGTCGCGGCTTGGCCCGAGAGGATCTCGACCTCCGTTCGAGGCAGCGCCACTTCGCGCGTTACGGTTGCGCATGACCATCGTCGGCTCCGTCGGCTCCGTCGCCTCCTTCGCGGTCGAGCAAAGCAGCCCGGTGCGCAGCGCGCGCCAGACCGAGGTCTTCGAGCGGCTCATCGACCTGACGCTGGAGCGCGGCTTCGCGCGGTACACGCTCGAGGAGGCGGCGATCGTGCTGCGCTGCTCGAAGTCGACGATCTATGTGCTGGCCGGCACGCGCGAGCAGCTGATCCGGGCCGTCGTGGTGGCGTTCTTCCGACGCGCGGCGGAGCGCGTCGAGCAGCGGGTGGCCGCGGCGTCCGACCCGGTGCGGCGCATCGAAACCTACCTGCTGGCCGTCGCCGACGAGCTGCGGCCGGCATCCGCGGAGTTCATGGATGATGTGGCGGCGTTCTCACCCACCCGCGAGATCTACGAGCGCAACACCGCGATCGCGGCCGAGCGCGTGAAGCAGCTCATCTTGGACGGCATCGAGAGCAGGGCGTTCCGCGACGTGCCGACTGCGTTCATCGCCGAGGTGGTGAGCTCGGTGATGGTCCGGATCCAGCAGCGGGCCGTCGCGCGCAACACCGGCCTGAGCGATGCCGAGGCCTACGCCGACCTGGCGAGCCTGGTCGTGAACGGGATCATCCGCTCCACCGTCTAAACCTTCGGCACCCGGATGATCAGCGCGTCGCCCTGACCGCCGCCGCCGCAGAGCGCTGCCGCCCCGATGCCGCCGCCGCGCCGCTGGAGCTCGAGCGCGAGGTGCAGCACGAGGCGGGCGCCCGACATCCCGATCGGATGCCCGATCGCGATCGCCCCACCGCTCACGTTGACCCGTGCCGGGTCGACGCCGAGTTCCGTCGTGGATGCCAGACCGACGGCCGCGAAAGCCTCGTTGATCTCGATCAGGTCGAGGTCGGCGGGAGTGATGCCCTCGCGCGCGCAGGCGGCCGCGATGGCGTTCGCCGGCTGGGACTGGAGCGACGAGTCTGGGCCGGCGACCATGCCATGGGCGCCGATCTCGGCGAGCCAGGCGAGGCCCAGGGAGTCGGCGTGCGCCCTGTCCATGACGACCATCGCGCACGCGCCATCCGAGATCGGGGAGGCATTGCCCGCCGTCACGGTACCGTCTGCCCGGAAGGCGCCCGGCAGTTTCGCGAGCGTCTCGACCGTGGTGTCGGGGCGGATCCCCTCGTCGCGCTGGACGACGACGGGAGACCCGCGTCGCTGCGGCACCGACACCGGGACGACCTCGTCGGAGAACTCGCCGGCATCCCAGGCGGCCGCCGCGCGCTGGTGCGAGGCCGCGGCGAACCCGTCCTGGGAGGCGCGACTCAGCGGCGCGCGATCGTTGACCGTCTCGGTCAGCAGGCCCATCGCCTCGCTCGTGAAGGCATCCTCGAGACCATCGACCGCCATGTGATCGACCATCGTGATCGCCCCGAATTTGGTGCCGACTCGGGAGCCCTTCAGCAGGTGCGGTGCCTGCGACATCGACTCCTGGCCGCCCGCCACGATCGTGGTCGCGTCGCCCGAGCGGATGAACTGGTCGGCCATGATCACGGCCTGGATGCCAGACAGGCACACCTTGCTGACAGTCGTCGACGGCACGCCCATCGGGATGCCGCCCGCCACCGCCGCCTGCCGTGCGGGCAGCTGCCCCGCGCCGGCGGTCAGCACCTGGCCCATGATCACGTAGTCGACGTCGGATCCCCCGACGCCCGCCTTCTCCAGCGCGCCCGCGATGGCGACGCCACCGAGCTCGGCCGCGCTCAGGGTCGACAGCCCTCCAAGGAGTTTTCCGATCGGGGTGCGGGCCCCCGCGACGATGACGCTGGAGCGTGCCCGCCCCGCGCCGACCGAGGTGGTCACTGCGGCGCCATTCGGATCGCGCCATCCATGCGGATGGTCTCGCCGTTCAGGTAGTCGTGCTCGACGAGCATGAGCACGAGTTGCGCGTATTCCTCCGCCCGCCCGAGGCGGTGCGGGAACGGCACGCTCGCCGCCAGCGAGGCGTTGACCTCCTCGCCGAGGGAGGCCAGCATCGGGGTGTCCATGATGCCCGGAGCGATCGTGTTGACGCGGATACCGTTGCGTGCCAGGTCGCGCGCGGCGGTGATCGTCATGGCGACTACGCCGCCCTTCGACGCCGAGTAGGCGATTTGCCCGATCTGCCCCTCGTACGCCGCGACGGACGCCGTGTTGACGACCAGCCCGCGCTGCCCGAACTCGTCGACCGGGTCGGTCGCGGCAATGGCTTCGGCCGCCAGCCGCATCACGTTGAAGGTGCCGACCAGGTTCACCGCGATGGTCTTCTGGAAGGTCGCGAGGTCGTGCGCCCCCTTCGACGACAGGATGCGGCGTGCCGGCGCGATCCCCGCGCAGTTGACCACGAGCCGCAGCGGGCGGTCCGCGTCGAGGGTGGACAGCGCCGCGAGCACGTCCTCCTCACTCGTGACGTCGCCGCCGATCAACGTGACGCCGTCTGCGGGCGAAACCGCGGGATGCTCGACCGCCGACGGTAGGTCGAACCCCAGCACGGTCACCCCCTTCGACGCGAGGAGGGCGGCCGCGGCGGCGCCGAGCCCCGAGGCGGCACCGGTGACGAGGGCGGAGGATCCGGAGAGCTGCATGCGTTCGACGGTACTCCCGCGTCACCTGGACGTGGGCTCCGACTCCCAGCGGGCCGTCGCCCCGCCTTGCTACCGTCGAAGGATGACCGAGCCCACCACCGTCCAGAAGGCCAAACTTCTTCGTACCCTGTACCAGGCCCCCGAGATCGTGCGCGTCGTGAACGTCTGGGATGCCATCTCGACGAAGGTCGTCGCCAACCTCCCCGAGACGAGGGCCATCGCGACGGCCGGGCATTCCATCGCCGCCATGTACGGATATGCCGACGGCAGCATGCCTCTCGATCTCGCGCTGCAGGGGGTCGAGACCATCGTGAAGGCCACCGAGCTGCCGGTCACGGCCGACTTGGATGACGGCTACGCCGAGCCCGGCGAGACGATCCGCCGTGCCATCGCGATCGGCGCGGTCGGTGCCAACGTCGAGGACCGGCTGAAGCCGCTCAGCGAGTCCGTCGCCCGCGTGAAGGCGGTCATCGCCGCCGCCGAGGCGGAGGGCGTGCCGTTCCAGCTGAACGCACGCACGGATGCCATCGCGCGCGGGGAAGGTCCGCTCGACGGCCGCCTCACCGACGCCATCGAGCGGGGCAAAGCCTTCCTGGCCGAGGGCGCAGCCCTGGTCTTCATCCCGGGACTCACCGACCGCGAATCGGTCGAACGCGTCGTCGCGGCTCTGGGTCGCAACACCATCAGCGTGATCGGCCTGCCCGGCGCCCTCACCGCCACCGAGTACGAGGAGCTGGGCGTCGCCCGCATCTCGTACGGCCCGCTGCCGCAGCGCGCGGCGCTTGCCGCTCTGCAGGCGCTCGCGATCGACCTCTACGGCAATGGAGTGATCTCGAGGGATCTGCCCGCGCTCAACTGAGTGGCGAGTCGGGTTCGATCACCCTCGCCCGTTCCGCTGCTCGGCGGGGACGCATCGCGATGACCTCGAACAGCACGCCGAAGAGGATCACGGCGACGATCGCGACGCCGGCCCCGAGCAGCGGCATCGATGAGAAGGCGGTACCCGCGACCAACGCGACCACCACGTGGTAGGTCGTGTAGACGGTCGACGCGGCGAACGAGATCGGCAGGTAGCGCCGCACGCGAAGCCGTCCTGCCCCGGCGGTCATGGTGACAGCGACGCGGGCGAAGGGAACGAACTTCGCGATCATCAGGAACACCGTCGGTCGACGCAGCAGCCCGGCGGCCGCCCAGGCGAACGCGCGCGCCACCCGCGGGCGACGCATCCACGACCAGCGATCGATGCCGACCGTGCGGCCGAGGAGGAACGCGATGCCGTCGCCGATCATGGTCGCGACGATCGCGACGACCAGCACGACCCAGACCACCGGCCCGTGACCGGATGCGCCGAGCGCCGCCAGCGTCACGACCCCGGTCTCCCCCGGGACGAACGGGAAGAAGCCGTCGATAATCAGAATCCCGGCCATCACCGCGTACGCCCACGGGGAGCCCACCAGCGCGGTGAGAAAATCCGTCACCTCGGCCATGCGGGGAGGCTAGCTCGCCCGCACCAAGAATTGGCTAACTCGCGACGAACGGAAACCGCCGACTACCGCAGCACCGAGTCGATGCCACCCCACAGGTGCGCGCGGTACCGCGAGTCTGAGAAGTACTCGTCGCGATGGCCGAGCGCCGTGTACCAGGTGCGACCCGCGCCGAAAGCGCCGTGCCAGCTGATCGGATGCCGCTCCCCCATGGGTGCGCCGTCGGTGTCGTACGTCGACTCGTCGACCTCGAGCAGCACCTCGACGCGGTCGCTCGGATCCGAGGTGTAGATGTACCACTCGTCAGTCCACGTCCACGGATCGGGCAGGCCCCGCGTCGACGGGTGACTCGGATCGATCACCCGCAGCTGCGCGCTCTGCAGCTGCAGCGCGTCGTTCGGGTGGGAGAGGAACCGTGCGCCGATGATCTGCTCGAACTCGGGCCAGCTCCATTCGGCGTCCGAGGCGGAGTGGATGCCGGCGAAGCCGCCGCCTCCGCGCACGAATCCGGCGAGCGCCGCGCGCTGCTCGCCGTCGAGCACGTCGCCGGAGGCGTCCAGCCAGACGGTCGCGGCATACGGCGCGAGTCCGGCCTCGCTGAAAGACCCGCCGTCCTCCGTGTGATCGAGCTCGACTCCTGCCTCGGCCGCGAGCTCCCGGAGCGCCACGACCCCGGCCGGGATCGACTCGTGCCGATAGCCGGTGGTCTTGGTGAAGAGCAGGGCACGCTGCATGATTCTCCTTCGAATCGGCGGGCGGGTGCGGTCGGAGCGGGGGCGAGACGAGTGCGGGCAGTCAGGCGCCCGCGTCAGGTGCGAGGTGCTCGCCCGTGAGGGTCGAACGTGCGGCGATCAACTCGGCGGGGGTGCCCTCGAACACGATACGGCCCCCGTCATGGCCGGCGCCGGGTCCGAGGTCGATGATCCAGTCGGCGTGCGCCATGTCGGCCTGGTGATGCTCGATGGCGATCACCGAATGCCCCGAGCCGACGAGCCGATCGAGAAGCCCGAGCAGTTGCTCGACGTCGGTCGTAGCCGTCGGCGTGGTCGATGCGTCGAGGCTAGTCGGGGCCACCCACACGGCTCACCGCGGATCGGAGCGGGTCAGACCAGCGGCGTCAGGCGAGGAAGGCGACGACCGCCGCGACCACGGCGATCGCGAGCGACAGCACGATGATCAGAACGGCCTTGCGCTGGTCCGCCGTGCGGTACTCCGCTTCATACACGGCCTCCTCGGCCCCGATGTCACCGAAGTTGAAGAGGCCCTGCGTGCCGAAGCGCACGCAGAAGTGGAAGGCGCCCTGCAGGAATCCGGTGGCGGCCATCCCGGCCGGAAGCACGACCAGCAGACGGAACGCGGGCGGGAAGCCGAACGCGAAGGCGATGACGATGAACACGACACTCACGGCGAGCCCGATCCAGCCGAGCAGGCGGCGCTGGCGGATCTCGGCGGGGCCGATGTTGCACACGCCGGGCTGATAGACGTTCGTCGAGGCCATGGTCGAAGTCTCGCAGCGTGCGGCGGCATGCGCTGGCAGGACCGCTCTCGCACTCAGATCTGGAAGAACCAGTCCTCGGGCGTCAGACCGGCATCCGGTCCGACCGCGTCGGCGGCGATCGCTCGCGTACGGGGGCGAGCTGTCGCGGGCGCCCCGACGAGCAGCGAGTCGGGTGGCGCATCCCGCACCACGACCGCGGCCGCGCCGATGGCCGAGTCCGACCCGATCATGATCGGTCCGAGCACTGAGGCGCCGGTGCCGATCGTGACGCGGTCGCCGATCATCGGATGCCGCTGCCCCGGCTTCTCGCTGACTCCGCCCAGCGTGACCCCGTGGTAGACCAGCACATCGTCGCCGACGACCGCCGTCTCGCCGATGACCACTCCCATGCCGTGGTCGATGAAGACGCGTCGCCCGATCGTGGCACCGGGATGGATCTCGACCCCCGTGCGCCGCCGGGCCAGGTTGGAGAGCATCCGGGCCGGCAGCCGTGCGCCGCCGTTCCACCAGGAGTGGGCGACGCGGTGGTACCAGAGCGCGTGCACGCCCGGATACGTCAGGAACACCTCGAGTCGCGACCGCGCGGCCGGGTCGCGGCGCAGGGCTGTCGCGAGGTCCTCGCGGACTCGCGCGAACATCTCAGCCGACGAGATCTTCGTAGAGGACCGTCGACAGGTACCGCTCGCCGAAGCTGGCGACGATGACGACGATCGTCTTGCCGGCGTTCTCGGGGCGCTTCGCGAGCTCGACGGCCGCAAACACCGTCGCACCGGACGACATGCCGCCGAGGATGCCCTCCTCAACGCCGAGACGACGCGCCATCGCGACCGACTGGTCGATGTTGACGTCGATGACCTCGTCGTAGATCTCACGGTCGAGGATCTCGGGGATGAAGTTCGGCCCGATCCCCTGGATCTTGTGCGGGCCCGCGGCACCGCCGTTCAGCAGCGGGGACTCGAGCGGCTCGACGGCGACGACCTGCAGCCCCGGCTTGTGCTCCTTGAGATATCGACCGGTCCCGCTGATCGTGCCGCCGGTGCCGACGCCCGCGACGAAGATGTCGACCGTGCCGTCGGTGTCTGCCCAGATCTCGGGGCCGGTGGTCGCGTAGTGGATGGCCGGGTTGGCCTCGTTCTCGAACTGCTTGGCCAGCACAGCACCGGGGCGGGATGCCGCGATCTCCTCGGCCTTCTCGATTGCCGCGCGGATGCCGCCCGGGCCCGGCGTGAGCACGAGCTCGGCGCCGTATGCGCGGAGCAGCTGACGACGTTCCATGCTCATGGTCTCGGGCATCGTCAGCACGACGGTGTACCCGCGGGCCGCCCCGACCATCGCGAGCGCGATGCCGGTGTTGCCGCTCGTGGCTTCGACGATCGTGCCGCCGGGCTTCAGCTCGCCCGAGGCCTCGGCCGCGTCGACGATCGCGATGCCGAGGCGGTCCTTGACGCTCGAGGAGGGATTGAAGAACTCGAGCTTGGCGAGAACAGTCGCAGCCGCCCCGTCGGTGACCGAGTTCAGCTTGACCAGCGGGGTACCGCCGAACACATGGGTGATGTCGTCATAGATGCGCGCCATGGGGTGAGAGTACCGCGAGAAGGTGTTCACTCGCCGGTGGGAGACGCGCAGCTACGCTACGTCTCGCGAAGGATCCTTCGCGCGGAACAGAAAGAGGAAAGCCATGTCAGGAATCGCAGACAAGTTCGACAAGGCCTACGAGTCGTTGTCGGTCGAGGAACTCGCCGACGCCCCCGTCGCCGCACTGCAGGGCGTCAGCGACGGCGATGCCGAGCACCTCAAGGCGGCGTTCGGCATCACGACCGTCGGCCAGCTCGGCACCAACAAGTACTTCCTCTGGGCCCAGGCGGTCGCCACCCTCGCGAAGTAGCTCGGATCGCGGTGGCCCGGCCCGGTGCGGTTCGGGCCACCGCCTCCCGTGGGCCGTCTCCGGGTGGGCCGCGTAGCGTGGACTCGTGAGCACCGATCCCGCGACCCCCCGCCGACCGCATCCCGAGACCATCGCGGTGTCGGCCGGACGACCGCCTGCCGCCGCCGATTCACCACTGAATGTGCCGCCGACCTTCGCCTCGACGTACACGGCGGGCGGCGACCTCGAGTATGGCCGTTTCGGCAATCCCACCTGGAGCGCGTTCGAGGAGGCCCTCGGCGCTCTGGAGGGCGGCACGTGCCGGGTGTTCGCCTCCGGGCTCGCGGCAACCGCAGCCGTGCTCGATCAGGTGCCGACCGGCGGCACGGTCGTGGTGCTCGAGCACGGCTATCTCGGCACGCACACCCAGCTCGCCCGGCTGGAGGAGCGCGGGCTGCTCCGCCGCGTGCTTGTGGACGCGCTCGACCCCGAGGCGATCCTCGCGGCCGCGGCCGGGGCATCCCTGGTCTGGATCGAATCGCCGACCAACCCCGCCCTCGAGGTCGTCGACATCGCCGCCATCTCCCGCGCCGCGCACGCAGCCGGAGCGCTCATGGTGGTTGACAACACCTTCGCGACACCGATCCTGCAGCAGCCGCTCGACCTCGGCGCCGACGTTGTCGTGCACTCCGCCACCAAGTTCATCGCGGGGCACAGCGACGTCGTGATGGGAGCCGTCGTCTCGCGCGACGAGCAGCTGCTCGCCCGGGTGACCGCGTACCGATCGATCCAGGGCGCGACGCCGGGGCCGATGGAGGTGTTCCTCGCGCTGCGTGGCCTGCGGACGCTAGCGCTCCGTGTCGAGCGGGCGCAGTCGAACGCGCAGCAGCTCGTCGAACGCCTTACCGGGAACGTGGCGCTGGCCGACATCCGCTATCCCGGTTTCGGCGCGATCGTGTCGCTGGTGCTTCCGGATGCCGCGACCGCCGATCGCTTCGTCGCCAGCGTCCGGCTGGCCCGGCACGCGACCAGCCTCGGGAGTGTTGAGACCACTCTCGAACGTCGGCGGCGCTGGCCCGGCGAAGCGCCGACCATCCCCGAGGGGCTGGTGCGCGTCTCGGTCGGCATCGAGCACGTCGACGACCTGTTCGACGACCTCTGTAGCGCTCTCGGCAGCACCCTCGACGGCGCGGTCGGTGGGGCCGGCGGGGGGGCCGGCAGCGGGGCGCCCTACTAAGCTGTCGCACCACACGTGCTGACGGGGGCACGGCTCTGATGGAGGCGCAATGGCGGGAGGCGGCGTGGCCGGGTTCGCGTCGTGGCTGTTCGGGATCGCCGCCCAGCAGCCTCTCGAGTACCGCCACCTGCGGCGCATCCGGCACGCGATCTACACGACGGTCGCCGAGCTGGACGCCGAGGTCATCCGCTGCGCCGAGCCGATCCCGTTCGGCGAGATCGATCACTCCGCATTCCGCCCGATCGAGCCCGGTGCGGTAGTCGGCACCACGCTGCAGTGCGCCTGGCTGCACATCTCGGGCACCGTTCCGGACGCGATCGAGAACCCCGTCGTGCTCCTCGGCGTGCGCGGCGAGACCCTGATCCACACGCCGCAGGGCGAGGTCATCGACACCACCAGCACGGTGTTCCTGCAGGGCGACCTGCCGCACAGTGGCGGAGCGTTCCGTCCGCTCGAGCGCGTCGACGTGTCCGGCGGGCGCGTCGACTTCTACGCGGATGTCGCATACAACGGGTTCCTGCTCTACCCGTACGGCGCCGGCGTCTACCGCGGCGCCCGAATCGCGGACCGCGACGAGGAGGTCTTCGCGCTCTACTACGACTACCTCGCGCTGCTCGTGCTCGCGGGCGCGACGAAGGATGCCGAGCTCGAGACGGAGCTCCGCACGAGCCTGAGCGCGTCGTATGCGGCGTTCGCGAGCGGTGACGTGCGCGGTGCGCGGGCGGCCCTCGCGGACCGCCTGGCCGCGGCATCCGACAGCGACTTCGTCTACTCGGCCATCGGGCACGGGCACCTCGACATGGCCTGGCTCTGGCCGCTGCGCGAGACCCACCGCAAGGCCGCGCGCACCTACACGCGGGCGCTCAACACGATCGAAGATCGCGACGGCTACCTCTACGGGACCAGTCAGCCGCAGCAGCTGTTCTGGATGAAGCACGAGCAGCCGGCCCTCTACGAACGGGTGAAGGCCGCGGTCGCCGCCGGACGCATCGAGTTGCAGGGTTCGTTCTGGGTGGAGCCGGACACGAACATCACCGGCGGCGAGTCGCTGGTGCGGCAGGCGCTCGTGGGCCGGCGCTTCCTGCAGGAGGAGTTCAGGCTCACGGACGAGCAGCTGCGGCTCTGCTGGCTGCCGGACACCTTCGGCTACAACGGCAACCTGCCGCAGATCCTGAGGAAGAGCGGGATGGACTGGTTCCAGACCATCAAGCTCGCCTGGAACAAGGTGAACGACTTCCCGCACCGCACCTTCCACTGGCAGGGGATCGACGGATCGAGCGTGCTCGTGCATATGCCGCCCGAGGGCGACTACAACAGCCGCGCGGCCGCCGACGGCCTGCTGCGCGGGATCGCCCAGTACCCCGAGCGGGAGCTCGACACCGCGCTGCTGGTCTACGGATCGGGAGACGGCGGCGGTGGCCCGGGCGAGGTGCATCTCGAACTGCTCGAGCGGGAGAAGAACCTGCGCGGCCTCCCGCGGGTGGAGTACTCGACCGCGCGCTCCTTCTTCGAGCACCTGGAGACTCGCGACGTGCCGCACACCCACGTCGGCGAGCTGTACCTCGAGACGCACCAGGGCACCTACACGAGCATGGGTGCGATCAAGCGCGGCAACCGGGTGATCGAGCGCACGCTGCACAACGCGGAGGCGCTCGCCGCGATCGTCGGTGACGACAGCCGCGCCCGACTCGAGTCGCCCTGGCGCGAGGTTCTGCTCAACCAGTTCCACGACATCCTGCCGGGCTCGTCGATCGGGCGCGTCAACCGCGAGGCGGTCGCCACCTATGCGCGCGTGCAGGCGGTCGTCGACGGCTATGTTAGCGAGCTGCTGCGGCGGGTCTCGACGGGCTCGACCAGCGGGCCGCCCTCCGCAGTGAACCTCACGAGCTTCCCACGGCATGAGCACGTCAAGGTCGACGACCGGTGGTACCAGGCGGATGTCGCCCCCTACGCCGCCGCCGCCCTCCAGCCGCTCGACCCGGCGGTCGGCCCCGAGCTCACGTTCACCGACGACACACTCGACAACCGACTGCTGACCCTGCGCTTCTCGCCCACCACCGGCGAGATCGTCTCCTGCCTCGACACCCGGGGACGGGAGCACGCGGGCGACGGACTCAACCGGCTCGTGCTGCACCGCGACCCGTACCAGTTCCCCTTCGACGCCTGGGACATCAAGCAGGACTACGCGCGCACGAAGCCGCGCACCCTCCGCGTGACCCGCGTCGAGAACTCGCGCGACGGCGCGACCGTCACGCGGCGTCAGCTGTTCCGCTTCCGCTCCTTCGCGATCGAGCAGCGGGTCGTGCTCGAGGCCGGCAGCGACGTGGTGCGGTTCGAGACGATCGCCGACTGGCACGCCATCCACCGGATGCTGCGGGCCGAGTTCCGCCCGACGCACTTCGGGCCGACCGTGCAGTGCGAGATCCAGTTCGGACACCTCGACCGCGTCACGACCGAGCGCAGCGCCGTGGAGACGGCGCAGTTCGAGGTCTGCGCACACAAGTGGGTCGCCACCCACGACGACATCGCGGGGTTCGCGCTGCTCAACGACTCCAAGTACGGACACCGGGCCAAGAACGGGCTGCTCAGCCTCAATCTGCTGCGGTCACCGACGTTCCCCGACAAGACGGCGGATCGCGGCATCCACCGCTTCACGTACGCCTTCACCCCGTTCGCGCCGGCGGACCTGGCCAAGATCGTGCGGGAGGGCTACCGGCTGAACAATCCGCTGCTGATCGGCGCGGGCATCGACGGCGGGGCGGCGCTGGACAGCGTCGCGAGCACCGCCGACCCGGGTGTCGTCATCGAGACGATCAAGCCCGCCGAGAACGGGAACGGCGTGGTGATCCGGCTGTACGAGAGCCTCGGGCGCGCGACCACGACCGCTCTGCGCGTGACGCTGCCGCACGCGACCGCGCAGCTCACCGATCTGCTCGAGCGACCGAGCGGCACAGCCGATCTCGACCACCTCGCGTTCGGGCCGTTCGAGATTGTCACGATCCTGCTGGAGGGTTGACATGACCGCCACCCCTCCGCGCCCGCTCGAGAGGGTGCCGTCGGCGCGCACCCAGGGCGTCGCTATCGTGACGGCCGCGTTCGGGCAGAACCTCATCCTGACCACGGTGACGACCTTCATCCTCGTGTACCTGATCCAGTACGCCCACATCAGCACCGACGGGATCGCAGTGGTCACGGCCATCATCACGGTCGCCAAGATCGTGGATGCCGTCACCGACCCGATCGTCGGCAGCATCATCGACCGCACGCGCACCCGCTGGGGCAAGCTGCGGCCCTACGTGCTGTTCTCGGCGGCACCCGTCGCGATCCTGACCGCGCTGCTCTTCTCGGTGCCCGACACCACCGAGACGCTCAAGCTGGTGTTCTTCGGCGTCTGCTACCTGCTGTGGGGCATCGCGTACTCGGCCTGCGATGTGCCGCTCTGGGGGCTGATCGGCTCGGCGTTCGGCGAGAGCGCCGCGCGGGCCGGAGTTGTGTCGCGGGTGCGCGCGTTCGGCGCGATCTCGCTCGGGCTGGCCACGCTCGGAATGCCACTGTTCGCCTTCGCGCTGAGCTCCGCACCCGCCACGAACGCGCAGGGCTGGTCGCGCGCCGTGCTGATCGCGGCCGTCGCCGGGATGAGCCTCTACTTGCTGGCGTTCTTCTTCGTCCGAGAGAAGCCGATCGCCGAGGATCACGCGCGGCTCGGCTTCCGGCAGCTGTTCGGCACCCTGTTCGCCAACAAGCCGCTGCTGCTCGTGCTGCTGGGCTCCATCCTGGGGTTCGGTCGCTACATCGTGCAGGCGGGCGGCGCGGTCTTCGTGGTGATCGCGTATCGCAACGAGGCGTACTTCACCTACATCGGCGCCGCGATCATCGCCGGGCTGGTGATCGCCTCGTTCCTCACGCCGGTGCTGTTGCGCCGATCGTCGGGCCGCACGCTCGCCGTCGCCAGCTCGCTCATCGCGACGGTGATCTACCTGGTGATGTTCCTGGTCGGCTTCCAGAGCCTGCCGATCGTGATGGTGTTCATCTTCCTTACCGGGCTCACGCTCGGCGTGTTCGGTGTCGTGCAGGCGACCATGATCGCGGATGCCGTGGACGACGTCGAGCGGCGCACCGGCGTTCGCAACGACGGCATCTCCTTCGCCACGCTGACCTTCGTCTCGAAGCTGATGACCGCGGCCGCGGTCCTCGTGTTCGGCCTCTTCATCGTCGCCGCGGGCTACCACGAGGGCGTGCACATCACCGCGGCGATGCAGCAGACGGTCTGGCTCTCCATCACGATCGTGCCCGCGATCAGCTGCCTGGTGTCGGCGGTGCCGTTCGTGTTCTACCGGCTGGGCGGGCATCCCGAAACGCTGCGCTGACGCTCGACGGCGGCGTGGTGCCGGAAGGCACCCGTGAACGCGTCCCGGTCGAGTCCTGCGGAGGGGGCCAGACTGGTGGCCCTCTCCGTCGTCGCGATCATGCTCATCGGCTAGCGGGCGTCCAGCGGAAGCAGGATGTCCTTCACCGACGGGTCGGTGGCGAGGAACTTCTGCACGGCCGGGTCCTTGAAGGCGGCGACCAGCTTCTTGATGTTGTCCGAGGTCGCGTACTTGCTGCCGATGGTGAGTTGCCCGGCGAACTCGTCGGGGGCCGCCGGTGCGAAAATCTCCTTCGAGAGCGGGATCTTGGCGGCGAGGTAGTACTCCGTGTAGCCGACCGCCGCGTCGAGGTCCGGGAGCGCGCGGGACTGCGCTCCGAAGTCGAGCAGGGTGAAGGTGATGTGCTTCGGGTTGGTGGCGATGTCGGCCTGCGTGGCGCGGGCCTTGTCGATGCCCGGCTTGAAGGTGATCAGGCCAGCACGCTCGAGCAACCAGAGCCCCTGGGACTCATTAGCGGGGTCCGAGTAGAGCGACACCTTCGCGCCGTCGGGGAGGTCTTTGACATCGGTGTACTTGTCCGAGAAGATCCCGAAGCCCCACCGGAACACGGGCGTGGCGGCAGTCTCGGCGAAGTCTGGGTTCGACTGCAGCACCTGGCTCAGCCAGAGCTTGTGCTGGTAGACAGTGCCGGCCACCTCGCCGTCGCTCACCGCGCGATTGATGGTGTTGCTATCGGAGAGTCCTTTGAAGGCGATCTTGATCCCGTACTTCGGAGCGACCTTCTCGGCGACGAAGTTGACGAGGGACTGCTCGGCCGCGTTGCCCTCGGCGGTGGCGACCAGCAGCGTCGCTCCGGTGACCTCGTTCGCCGATTTCGTCGGGTTCAGCAGGGGGATGCCGATCGCCGCGACCGCGCCCAGGACGACGACGACGCCGCCCGCGATCCAGGGCCAGCGCCGACGACGCGTCAGCTCGAAGCCGTGATCTGGCTCGTTGGGGGTGACGGGCGGACGCGTGGCGGTGTCGTTGCTCATGATGTGGCACTCCTGGTTGTGGGTTCGGTTGCTGTGGATGGTCGACGGGTCAGGGGGGTGGATGGCCCACGCGGACGGCGACGGACGGATGCGGCAGCGTGCGCAGTGGTCGCGCGCACCAGACGGTCACCCACCAGTTGGACGGTCGCGACCAGGGCGACCAGCACGACGATGGTGGCGAGCATCACACCGTTGTCGAACCGGTCGTAGCCGTAGGTGACCGCAACGTAGCCGATCCCGCCGGCGCCGATTGTGCCCGCGATCGCGGAGTACTCGATCATCGCAATCGTGTTGATCGTCAGGCCGCCGATGATCGACGGGACCGCCTCGCTCAACTGTGCGGTGCGGATGATCTGCAGCGATGACGCTCCCGAGCTCCGGGCGACGCGGGTCAACGCGATCGGCACGCTGCGCAGCGAGTTCTCGACAATGCGGGTGAAGAACGCGATCCCGGCGATCGACATGGGGACGACCGCGGCGGGGATGCCGATGTTCGTCCCGGTGATGAAGCGGGTGAAGGGCACGATCGCGGCCATCAGGATAAGGAACGGCAGGGAGCGTCCGATGCTGATCACCCAGCTGAGCACCGAATGCGCCGCGCGGTTCTCGAACAGACCACCGGGCGCCAGGTTGTGGATGAGGCTCCCGAGCGGGACTCCCACCAGCACCACAATCGTCATCACGATCCCGACCATGATGAGCGTGTCCCCGAGAGCCGGCAGCAGCAGCGCCGGGATCTGGGCGATCGGGACGTTGAATCCGGTGTCGGATGGCAGGCCGGCCGTGATGTCGGCGGCGAGCACGCTCACGCCACGACCCCCGTCTCGAGCTCGAGGAGCGCCTCGGAACCGGCCCGTCTCGCGTCCAACCCGAGGACGTGAAACTCGACCTCGACGAGATCGTGGCGTCGAGTGGACACCGCGATCGTGGCGTGGCCGGTGGTCGTCCCGCGGAGTGTCTCGATGGAAGCTCCCAGAAGCGAGACCGTGGTGTCGAGCCGTGCCGCCAGGAGCCCGACCCAGTCCGCTGGCACCGGCTCCGAGCCGTAGGTGACGGCCCACACGGTGGCGTCGGCCGGGGCGGGCTGGTGGGCGCGGCGCGGCTGCAGCGCCCGCCCCAGGCTCGACGTCGGATCCGCGAGCAGGTCAAGCACATGACCGGATTCGACGATGCGACCCTGGTCGAGTCGCGCGACCGAATCCGCGATCTGCAGCACTGTGTCCATCTCATGCGTGATGAAGAGGATCGACAGCTCGAGGTCGTCGCGCAACTCCTTCAGCAACTCGACGATCGCGCCCGTCGCCTCGGGGTCGAGGCCCGATGTCGCCTCGTCGGAGAGGATGACGGAGGGCCGCAGGGCCAGGGCCCGCGCGATCCCGACTCGTTGCCGTTGCCCGCCCGACAACTGGTGCGGATAGTGCCCCGCCTTGTCGGCGAGCCCGACGCGGTCGAGCAGTTCGGCGACGCGGCGACGCGACTCGGCGGGTGTGACGCCGAGGTACTCGAGCGGCAGGCCGATGTTCGCTGCGGCCGTCCGCCGGCTGAACAGCCCGTCGGACTGGAAGATTGTGCCGATGCGCCGACGGGCGACCCGCAGTTCGCGCTCGCTGAGCTCCGAGAGCACGTCGCCGTTCACGATCACCGACCCGGAGGTCGGGCGCTCGAGCAGGCTGACGCACTGGGCGAGCGTGCTCTTGCCGGCGCCGCTGGGGCCGACGACGGCCGAGATCTCACGCGCCTCGATGCTCAGATCGAGACCGTCGAGAACGACGGCGCGCTGAGCTCCGTGGCCGAACTCCTTGCGGAGCTGGTCGACTCGAATCATGCGGGAACTCCTGCGGGACGAGGGCGGTGGGAGGCGGACGGGGCAAACGTAGGGGCGATCCCGAGGCCCGCGACCTCGTGTTTCCGACTGTGTCGGTGTGTGTCGCCGTGTGTCCGCCAGGTTTGTCGCGCGCATTACAGACCGTGGACGATGGCCGGATGCCGAACCAGACCTCCCCTCGCCAGATCCGTTTCAACGCCTTCGATATGAACTGCGTCGCCCACCAGTCCTCGGGGATGTGGCGTCATCCGGACGACCAGGCCTGGCGCTACAAAGATCTCGGCTACTGGACAGAACTCGCCAAGCTCCTCGAGCGCGGCACCTTCGACGGCATCTTCATCGCCGACGTGCTCGGCACGTACGACGTGTACGGCGGCTCCAACGAGGCGGCGATCCGCCACGGCGCCCAGGTGCCGGTGAACGACCCGGTACTGCTCGTGTCGGCGATGGCGCACGTCACCGCGAACCTCGGATTCGGTATCACCGCGGGCACCGCGTACGAGCACCCGTATCCCTTCGCGCGTCGCATGTCGACCCTCGACCACCTCACCAACGGCCGCGTCGGCTGGAACGTCGTCACCGGCTACCTGCCCTCCGCCGCCCGCAACATGGGCCACGACGACCAGCTCGAGCACGACGACCGCTACGACGTGGCCGACGAGTACCTCGAGGTGCTCTACAAGCTCTGGGAGGGGTCGTGGGAGGATGACGCGGTCCAGCGAAACCGTGAAACCGGCGTCTTCACCGACCCGGCCAAGGTGCACGAGATCGGACACGCGGGCAAGAACTTCACCGTCCCCGGCATCCACCTCTCCGAGCCGTCCACTCAGCGCACGCCGGTGATCTACCAGGCCGGTGCGTCGGGCCGCGGCATCCAGTTCGCCGCAGGCAACGCCGAGGCCATCTTCGTCGCCGCCCCCACCAAGGCGGTGCTGACGAGCTCGGTCGCGAAGATCCGCGACGCCCTCGAGTCAGCGGGACGCGACCGTTACTCGGCCAAGATCTATACCCTGCTGACAATCATCACCGACTCGACCGAGGAGAAAGCGAAGGCGAAGCACGAGGACTTCCTGCAGTACGCGAGCGATGAAGGCGCGCTGGTATTCATGTCGGGGTGGATGGGAATCGACCTCTCGCAGTACGAGCTCGACGAGCCGGTGGGCAACGTGAAGAGCAACGCCATCCAATCGGTCATCGCCAACTACGCGGAGTCGGCCGAGAACGGTGAGGAGTTCACCGTGCGCGACATCGGGCGGCTGGGCGCCATCGGCGGACTCGGCCCGTTCATCGTCGGCTCGGGCGAGCAGATCGCCGACCAGCTGCAGGAGTGGGTCGAGGAGACCGACGTCGACGGATTCAACCTGGCGTACGCGATCACCCCCGGCACCTTCGAGGACGTCGTCGAGCACGTCATCCCGATCCTCCGCGAGCGCGGCGCCTATCCGGAGGCCTACGCCGCCGGATCCCTGCGCCAGAAACTGCACGGCCGCGGCGACCGGCTGCCGGCCGAGCACAAGGGCGCGACGTTCCGGATCGGGGGCACGGGGTCCACGTCGCCGCGCTGAAGGCCGCCGCTCAGCGCACGACGTCGTAGATCGCCTTGATGATTCCGTTGTCGTAGGACTCCTGCTCGCAGAGCTCGAGTTTGGCGAAGTCGCCCGCCTCGGCGAAGAGCCGCTTGCCCGAGCCGAGGAGGAGGGGGAACACGAGCAGGTGGTAGCGGTCGACGAGCCCCGCCGCGAGCAGACTCTGCGCCAGCGTGGCGCTGCCGTGGACGAGGATGCTGCCCCCCTCGGTCTGCTTGAGCGCGGCCACCTCGTCGATCGATCGCAGGATCGTCGTCGGCGTCCAGCCCGGATCGGTCTCGGCCAGTGTGGTCGAGACCACGTATTTCGGCATCGCGTTGTACTCGGCGAACTCGGCCATGCTCGGCCAGACCGGGGCGAAGGCCTGATAGCTGACGCGGCCCATCATCATGGCGGACGCCTCGGTCTGCTCCCAGCCCTTCAGCTCGTAGGCCTCGGGGACGAAGTCGACGTCGGCGAAAGTCCAGCCGGCGTGGGGGTGGTCGCCGTCCCCGGGTGACTCGACGACGCCGTCTAGCGACATGAACTCGGTGACGATCAGGGTGCGCATGACGTCAGTCAACCACTGGTCACTAGTGTGGCCGCTGGCGTGGCCGCTGGCGTGGCCGCTGGTGCGTCGTGGGCCATGACAACCGCCGTACGTCCAGTCCCGCCGAACTCACGGGCGGGAGCTGCATGATGGATGGATGTTCACTCCTACCCGAGCTGCAGGCCTTGAGGCCCTGGATGCGTTTGTTCCGCATGCGGGGGCCGAGTACGCGAGAGGCCGCAATCTCGATACGGGAGGCGATCGCAACAACGTGTCCGGTCTCTCGCCGTACATCCGGCATCGGCTCCTCACCGAACGCGAAGTGGTCGCCGCAGTGCTCGAGCAGCACGGGGCGAGTGCGTCCCAGAAGTTCGTGCAAGAGGTGTTCTGGCGTACGTACTGGAAGGGGTGGCTCGAGCAGAATCCGGAGGTGTGGCGGCGGTATCGGCGCGAGCTCGCCGACGACTGGCTCACCGACGCGGCCGACACCCCCGGGTATCGCGAGGCCATCGAGGGGCGAACCGGCATCGACGCGATGGACTCGTGGGCTCGCGAGCTCATCGACACCGGATACCTGCACAACCACACTCGCATGTGGTTCGCCAGTATCTGGATCTTCACGCTTGGCCTGCCGTGGCAGCTGGGTGCTGACTTCTTCTTGCGTCACCTCCTGGACGGGGATGCTGCGTCCAACACGCTCTCGTGGCGGTGGGTCGCCGGGCTGCAGACCCGAGGCAAGACGTATCTCGCCACGGTGTCCAACATCTCTCGCTACACCGACGGCCGGTTCTCGCCCACCGGACTCGCCACCAGCGCGCACGCTCTGGTCGAGGAGCCGCTTCCACCGCGAGGGGTCATCCCACCAGCCGACGCCGTGCCGGGCGGTGCGCGGCTGGGACTGCTGCTGCACGAGGAGGACCTCGATGCGGCGAGCCTTCTCCGCGACCATCCGTGGCTCTCCGTCGACGACACGACCGCCGCCGCCTCCTCCGTCGATCGCATCGTCGCGACCGCCGTCGCCGCCGACCCCGAGAGCCGCTCGCCGTCCGGCGCGTCCGACGCGGTCCGGCGCTTCACCGCATCCGCCGTCGAGGATGCCGCCTCCCGCGCGCGGGATGTCGACGGACGCCCCGCCCGGGTGCTCGCTGACGCGCTCCCGTCCACGGTGCTGGAGTGGGCAGCATCCGAACGACTGGATGGCGTGGTGGTGGCGTACGCGCCCGTGGGGCCGGTGCAGGAGCGGGTTGCGTCACTGTGGCCGGCGCTGCGCTCGGAGGGAGTCACGCTCACCGCCGTTCGACGGCGGTGGGACAGCATCACGTGGCCGCACGCCGCGCGGGGGTTCTTCCCGTTCCGGGAGCAGATTCCGAGTCTGCTGCGGCAGCAGGGTCTCTGACACCGCACCGGCAGGTGTCAGAGTATTGCGAGACGAACGAGGCATTGATGAAACCCACTGAGATTCACCAGCTGCATCCCCAGCGCTCCCTTCATGCGCTCGGCGATGACGACATCCTGACGTTGTACGGGACGACCGATCGCGCCGTTCCGGTGGTCCGAGCCAACTTCATCGCGAGTATCGATGGCTCATCGACCGTGGGCGGTCTGTCCGGTGGGTTGGGCGGTCCGGCAGACAAACGGGTCTTCGACCTTCTCCGCCGGCTCAGCGACGTGATCGTGGTCGGGGCCGGGACCCTCCGATCGGAGAAGTACGACGCCATGCGGCTCAGCATGGAGGCGTCGCGGTGGCGCGTCGACCAAGGCCTGACCGCGCAGCCCCACTTCGCGATCGTGTCGGCGACACTGGATCTCGACCCGTCGAGCGACGTATTCGCGAACGCGCCGGTTCGTCCCCTTGTGTTGACCGCCGAGAGCGCTGACCCGAGCCGCCGCCACCGGCTCGATCGCGTCGCCGACGTGGTCAGCTGCGGTGACGTGCGGGCGGAAGCCGAGCAGCTGGTCGAGGCGCTCATTTCCCGCGGGCTGACCCAGGTGCACTGCGAAGGCGGGCCCCACCTGCTGGGAACACTGATCGCCGACGACGTGCTCGACGAACTGTGCCTCACCACCAGCCCGCTCCTCGAAGGGGGAATCGGACCGCGCATCGCTTCGGGAGGAGCGGACGCGGACGCAGTGAGTCGACCGATGTCGCTCAATCACGTGCTGATGTCGGCAAGCATGCTGTTCATCAAGTACTCGCGCAGTAGAGAGGCCTCACGATGATGCAACTCCCGCCGATCCGGATCCCAATCCGGACTATCGGTGCTCGCACCTTCGACTTCTCGCGCCAGATCGCGGTGATGGCGGTCATCAACCGCACGCCGGACTCCTTCTACGACCGCGGCAAGACCTTCGAACTCGACCGCGCCATCCAGGCCTGCCTGACGGCCGCCGAGCAGGGCGCCGACTGGGTGGACATCGGCGGGGTGAAGTTCGGCCCCGGCCCGGAGGTGCCGATCGCGGAGGAGATCGATCGCGTCGTCCCGGTCATCCGCGCGGTCGCCCAGAGCAGCGACGTCGTCATCTCGGTGGACACCTTCTGGCCCGAGGTCGCCCGGGCGGCGATCGAGGCGGGCGCCAACGTGGTGAACGACACCACCGGCATCCACTACCCCGAGCTGGCGGATGTCGTGGCCGACAGCGACGCGACGCTGATCGTCACCCACAGCCTCGCCACGCCGCGAACGTGGCACCCGTCACCCAAGTATGACGATGTCGCCGGCGAGATCGCGGCCTTCCTCTCGGAACGCGCCGAGTTCGCCCAGTCTCGCGGCGTCCCGGAGTCGCGTCTCATCGTCGACCCCGGCCACGACCTCAACAAGAACACGCTCCAGTCGCTGGAGATCTCCCGCCGCCTCGACGAGATCTGCGCGCTCGGGTTCCCCACCCTGGTCGCCGTGTCGAACAAGGACTTCATCGGAGAATCCTTGGACCGCGCTCGTGACGGCCGGGTGGCGGGATCCCTCGCCGCGGCCACGCTCGCCGTCGCATCCGGGGCACGAATCGTGCGGATGCACAACGTGCAGGAATCGGTGGATGCGATGCGGATGGTGGAAGCGATCGCGGGCTGGCGCAGCCCGGTCTCCCAGATCCACAACATGGGCGACCGCAACCCGGAGATCGCCTGATCGACCGTCCTGTGGCATAGCTCGCTCGCCGCCGTTTGTGTACAGCATCCGCATGAGCGCGATCTCCATCACCCTGCGCGTCGCCACCCTGCTCGCGGGCGACGAACGGATGCCGGTCTACAGCTACGTCATCGACCACCCCGGAAAGCGCATCAGCTCCCAGAACGTCGTCGTGGACTCCGGCCAGCAGCCGATCGTGCTGGCCGGTGACACAGCGGTCTGGTTCGGCGAGCTGGACGGCCCCGCGACCGAAGGCCAACGGCTGATCCGGGCGCTCAATCCCCGGCAGGTATGGCTCGCGCACTCAGCCACGCCCTGGCAACCTGGGCCGGGAAGTTTGCTCGTCACAACCGACGGGATTGTGCGGAGTAGCTGCGGGGTCGCCGGACGCCTTACTTTCCAGTAGTGGATCACTGTCGGAGCGTTGTTCACCAGTCGCTCGAGTTCGAGCAAGGCGGCCTAATGATGCCGCGGGACACCGAGGCTGAGAGCTAGTCAGTGCCAGCGGCGAGCGAGCGATTCGTCGTATCGGATGGCTCGTCTGTTTCCGCTCTCTGCCGCCGAGACCTGGCTTTCTCGGTCAGGTACCAGCCCTGGCGTGGACCGAACTCGACGGCATCCATCCCGATGACCACTTTGCCGCGCGAGTGCATGCGGGCAAGGTCCTGGTAGGCCTGTGTCACATAGTCGAACGGGTAGAAACCGGAGACGACGACCGCGATGCGCCGTTCCGCGACCATCGCGACGATCGACGAGAAGTCGGCCATGGCCTCCGTGTCGTCTGCTGGTGCGGTGAGATAGCGGATTTCGATGTCCCTCCGGTCAGGGCTTCGTATTGTGCGATGCTGCGGAACGCCGAGGCTCGATGCCAGTAGCTCGTAACCGCCGTGATTGTCGATGAAAGCCGTCACCGGACGGTCACCCACGATGTCGCGGATGCGGCCTTCCACACCCTCGGCGTAGTCGACCGGGATGACGCGCAGCGCCCTCAGAAAATCATGATTCTCGGTACTCCCGAGAGCTAATACCTTCGCGCCCTGCTGCACTGCCAGCTGAATTTGGAGATGTCCGACGCCACCGGCCGCGGCGCCGACCACGAGCGTGTCGTCAGTACCGAGCTTCAGACTTCTGATCGAGTTCAGTGCAGTGCACCCCGCCAGGTACAAACCGCCTCCGACCTCTGGAGTCACAGTCGGTGGCTTTGGGATGATCGCGGACGCGGCGACGGCAATCCACGTCGCATGAGTGCCGGCTCCCGCCAGGTGGCCGAGCACCTCTTGCCCTTTTCGGAACGTTCGAACGCCGTCACCGACCGAAACGATGATCCCGGCGAAGTCGACACCCTGACCGGACGGCAACTGCGTCGACACGAGATCTCGCAGTCGTCCTTCGCGCACGAATCGCTCGATGTGGTTCAAGCCCGCCGCCGACACCTTCACGATCACCTGGCCGGAGGCCGGCGTCGGACGCTCAATCGGAACGACATCGACCACGTCGAAATCGCCGAACTCCCGATATCGGACCGCTTTGCCGTGCTTCATCAGACCTCCATAGGCGAACGCACCGGCCCCCACGTCTAGCCTTGGACATGGCCACTTGAGGAGCTCGACGATGCCACCGCATTGGGGGCGCGGCCGCTTCGACCTAGTCTCTGCGCCCGCTAGCTATTCGCACGAGCTCCACTCACACCCTCAGCCAGGCCTCAGGTTCGAACCGCGGCGCCGAGGCCTACACGAAACCCGGCCAAGTCGTCGTTGGTCTCGCCACTGGCAAGGGAAGGCCCTTGTTATGTACAGCCTCCTTCTCAGCTGGAGCCACAGGATGTTCAAAGGCCTCGTCGAGCGCCCCGCCCGGGTTTAGCTCGATCATTGGTATCAATCGACGTAGCTCGTTGCCTGATCCGGGCAACGGGGAAGGTAGGTCCCGCCGGTAAGTGACCCCGGACATTTCACGCACCTCGCCGGAGTATGAGCTTCGCCGCTGTTATGAGCCGTGTGCTTGACCCGGAGGCTCATGATGGCGTCGAGAGGCCCGTGAATGCTGATGACCAGGGTGACTAGGGCCCGTCTCGCGGACAACGGATGACGACCGGTTGTGTCCAAAATGTGTCCACGGCCGCTTTCAAAGCCCCGCTCAATCTGCGTGGCTAGAAACTGTCACCTAACCGTGCAGCAGACCCCGGCCTCAAGCGTCGTTCGATCAAGGCCTCGACGGGACGCGACCTCCGGGGTCAGGCGGCCATCGCCCCGTAACGCTTGTGGCCATGGACGTCGTAGCGGTCGAGCATCATGGCCTTCGACCAGACGCGGATGAAATCGCGGACGAACCGCTCTTGCCCGTCGCTGCCCGCGTAGGCGTCGGCGATCGACCGCAGTTGCGCGTTCGAGCCGAATACCAGGTCACTCCGGGAGGCCCTCCAGCGAGCCTCGCCGGTCGCCTGAACCCGACCAGTGAAGGTCATCGCGGTCTCGTCGTCCTTCGTCCAGATGAGGTCGGTGTCGGTCAGATTCACGAGGAAGTCGGTCGTCAGGGTTCCGACGTGATCCGTGAGCACACCCAGGTCGGACCCGTCCCAGTTGCTGCCGAGCACGCGGAGCCCGGCGTGCAGGACGGTCCACTCCGGTGCGGTGAGAGTGAACAGGTTCGCCTTGTCGAGGAATGCCGCCTCGGGCGCGACGCCCGGAGCAAATTCTGCGAAGCGCTCGGACACGAAGTTGCGGAACCCGTCCGCAATGGGTCGCAGCCACTCGAACATCTCGATGTCGGTCAACTCCTGCGTCGTGTCGACACGGCCTGGCGTAAACGGCACGCTGGCGTCCGATCCTGCCGCCCGTGCCGCCTGCTCCACGGCCGCGCTGCCGGCGAGGACGATGAGGTCGGCCAGAGACACCGTCCGTCCGTCCGTCGTCGCCGTGAAAGCCGCCTGCACGTTCCGCAGCGCGTCGATGACTGGGACGGTGCGTCGGT
>JANYGT010000038.1 GCA_025362355.1 Lacisediminihabitans sp.
GCCGCGGCCGCGCCGCGCCGAGGTGGTCTGTATCCTGAGGGCATGACACCGGCGGAGGAGACGGGGATGCCGGTCCCCGTCGAAACGCCGACGGCCCTCGCCACCCGCATCGTCGATCTCGCAGCAATCGCACGCAACATCGCTCGCCTTCGCGAACGGACGGGGAAGCCCGTCATGGCGGTCGTCAAGGCGGACGGATTCGGCCATGGCTGGTATGAAACAGCGCTGACGGTTCTCGCGGCCGGTGCCGAATGGCTCGGCGTTGCGACGATCGACGAGGCACTCGCGCTGCGAGAGGCCGGCATCGACGCGCCGGTGCTGTGCTGGCTGGCCGACCCCTGGACGCGCATCGAGGCCGCCGTGGTAGCCGGAGTGACGATCTCCTCGGCGAACCTCGAGACGCTCGCGTCCATCACAGCCGCGGCGCGGAAATCGGGTGTGCCGGCACTCGTGCACCTCGAGCTCGACACCGGGATGTCGCGCGGCGGAGCTCCACTCGCAAGCTGGGACGAACTCTGCGGTGCCGCTGCCTTCGCGGAGGCAAGCGGCGTGCTGAGGGTGACCGGAGTCTGGTCTCATCTCGCCCTCGCCGCGGACCCCGACCCGCTATCGACCCAGGCGCAGCGCCTCGCGTTCGAGAGCGGCATCGCGACCGCACGCCGACGGGGTCTCGATCCCGACCAACTGCACCTCGCCAACTCCGCGGCCGCCCTCGAGCACGACACGACCTGGTTCGACGTCGTTCGGTGCGGGGCATCGGTCTACGGGATCGAGACGGTGCGCGGTCGACAACACGGACTCGAGCCGGCGATGCGCGTCGTCTCACGGGTCAACCAGCTGCGGAGGGTCGAGCCCGGCACCGGAGTCAGCTATAACCACGCCTTCGTCACCGACCGGGAAACGACCCTCGTGCTCGTGCCCGTCGGCTACGGCGACGGCATTCCGCGCGACCTCTCCCACGGGGGCGAGGTCGTGATCGCCGGAAGCCGGCATCCGATCGTCGGAGCGATCTCGATGGATCAGCTCGTCGTCGATGTCGGCGATCATCCGGTGTCTCTCGGCGACGAGGTCGTGTTGCTCGGCACGCCGGCGAACGGTGAGCCGGACGCGCAGGAGTGGGCCGACGTCACCGGTACGATCGCCCACGAGATCCTGACGGGACTCGGCGGCCGGATGGCCCGCCGCCACATCAATGCAACCACCGCACACCGGCCACAACCAACCGACACAAGGACCACAACGTGAAGCGAATCGGCATCATCTTCGGCGGCGCCAACAGCGAGCATGAGGTGTCCGTCAACTCTGCGCGCAGCGTCGTCGACAATCTCGACCCTGAGCTGTTCGAGGGTGTTCTCATCGGCATCGCCCGCGATGGTAGGTGGCATACGGTGGACTCGGTGGATGCCCTTGCCGCCGCCGAGGGCGGCACCCGGTTTCCGGAGCTCGAGGGTATCGATGTCGCATTCCCCGTCATCCACGGCCGCTTCGGCGAGGACGGCACCGTGCAGGGTCTTCTCGAGCTCGCCGGCGTTACGTACGTCGGCTGCGGCGTGCTCGCGAGCGCACTCGCGATGGACAAACTGCTCACCCAGAGGGTGCTCGAGAGCAGCGGCATCCCGACCATCCCGAGTCGCGGGATCACAGCGGAGACGCGCGGCGATGCGCTCGAGCTGGCGCGAGAGCTCGAGTATCCGCTGTTCGTCAAGCCGAACAGGGCCGGATCGAGCGTAGGAGCGAGCCGGGTCGACTCGCCGGATGACCTCCTCGCCGCCATCGATCTCGCCCTGGAGCACGACAAGATTGCGCTCGTACAGCTGGCGGTGACGGGCGACGAGGTCGATCTCGGGGTGCTGCAGCGGGTCGACGGATCTCTCGAGGTCGGTGCTCCGCTGCGTATCCATCCGACCTCCGCGGCGTTCTTCGATTACGAGGCGAAGTACACGGCCGGCGGAGCAGAGCTCGAGGTGCCGGCGAAGATTCCGGATGCCGTGGCCGCCCAGCTCGTCGAGTACGCGGAGCAGGCCTTCCGTGCCCTCGACTGCGAAGGGCTCGCCCGCGTCGACTTCTTCGTCGGCGATGACGGGGCGATCACGCTCAACGAGGTCAACACACTTCCGGGGCTGACGGCGTTCAGCCAGTATCCGCGCATGTGGCAGGCGGTCGGCGTGAGCTACAGCGAGCTGCTGACCCGGCTGATCGAGCGGGCGCTGGCGAAGCCCTAGGAGCACTACCCTCGGCGACGCAATCCCGGGAGGCGCGGCATCCGCTGCAGTCCGCGCTGTTCCGGAAGCGTCCACTTGAAGAGCACCGCGAGAACCCGCACGCCGAAGGTGAGCACGACGCACACCGTCGCCGCGACGAAGACGGGCACTCCGAGGGCGACGAGGGTGACGAGGGTCGAGGCCCCGATGACGGCGGCGACGGCGTACAGCGACCCGACGTGCATGAGTGCGATCGGCAGGTTGAGCAGCAGGTCGCGGAGGATGGATCCGCCGACGGCCGCAAGAACACCCACGAAGACGGCGGGGATCGCCGGTAGACCGACGGCGAGCGCCTTCGTCGTTCCGATCGCGCCGTACAGGCCGATGGTCAGGGCATCGAGGCCCGTGATCAGCCAGTTGAGGCGTCGAAACACTCTCTCGAGCAGCATTCCGAACAGCGCCGCGGCGACTGCGACGACGATGTACCAGTTGAGTTGGAGGGCCGCCGGAACCTGGTTGAGGAGCAGGTCGCGGATGAGTCCGCCGCCGAGGCCCGACGCGATCCCGATGATCGCGACGCCGAGGAGGTCGAGCCGCCGGTCGCGGAACTGCGCGGCGAAGAGGGCGCCCTGCAGTGCTCCGATCCCGACCGCGAGCAGGTCGGCCAAGAGTGGGATGAGGAAGGGGCTCGCGTGCACCGTCTATCAATACCATGCGCGCCGCGGCCATCCGGTCAGTGGCGAGCGGGATAATCGATGCATGCCCCTCTACCGTGACGAAGCCGTCGTGCTGCGCACCCACAAGCTGGGGGAGGCCGACCGCATCGTCACGATGCTCACCCGCCAGCACGGGAAGGTGCGAGCGGTCGCGAAAGGCGTCCGGCGCACGGCGTCGAAGTT
>JANYGT010000060.1 GCA_025362355.1 Lacisediminihabitans sp.
GAACTTCCAGAAGTCGAAACATCGGGACATCGCCGCCGGACGCGAACCGACGACCCGTTTCGTACGGTCGGGCCTGTTCCGCCTCTCCCGCCATCCGAACTTCTTCTTCGAGCAGGCCCAGTGGTGGATGATCTTCTTCCTCGGGGCGTCGGCCGCGGGCTCCGTGCTGCAGTGGTCGGTCGCCGGTGCGATTCTTCTCACCGTGTTGTTCGTCGGGTCGACCATCTTCACGGAGAACATCTCGAGAAGCCGGTACCCCGAGTATGCGGAGTACCAGCGCCGCACTTCGGCGATCATCCCGTGGCCACCCCGACATGCCGCGCGCACCGAAGCGACGACCTGACGGCTCTAGCGGGTAACGTCGGAGGCATGTCCTGCATCCGTTTCAACACGCCGGCCCAGCGCCAGGCCATGCGCGACCACCGACCGGTGATGCTCGATGCCGAAGCGCTGCCGAAGGCGCATCCGACTCCCCCGGTGACCGCGTCGAAGATCGCCAGGCTGCGGGTGCTCGCCCGGAGCGAGAGTGCGAAGATCCGCGAGAGCGTCGCCAGCAATCACCACACGCCCGTCGACGTCTTCGCAGCTCTCGCGAGAGATCCGGATGCCGGTGTGCGGTCGTGCATCGCCCGCAACGAGCATGTTCCCGTCGACGTGTTGCGGTCGCTTGCCAGTGATGAGTCCGAGGTGGTGCGTGGCTTCCTCGCCGTCAATTTCGTCGTGCCGATCGACGTCGTCCGCAGTCTCGCCGATGACGAAAGCGACATCGTTCGAGGTCTCGTGAACTGGAAGAACGCGCTCGCAGACGCCTGAGAGGGCCGACTCGAACGACACGCGAGCAGACGATGGATGCGACCCCGAGCACCGCGCGCGTCGACAGCTGGATCTGGGCCGTCCGCCTCGCGAAGACACGCTCGTCGGCGACAGCTGCCTGCCGAGCCGGTCACGTGCAGGTGAACGGAGAGCGCGCGAAGGCCGCCCAGCCGGTGCGTGTCGGAGACGAGGTGCGACTTCGCACGACGGATGCCGAACGCACCGTCACCGTCGCCCGTCTCGTCGTTAAGCGGGTCGGCGCCGCCGTCGCGGCAGAGTGTCTCGTCGATCTCACGCCGCCACCGCTGCCGAAGGAGGAGCGTGCGCTGACCGTACTTCGCGACCGTGGGGCCGGACGCCCGACCAAACGTGAACGCCGTGATCTCGAAAAACTCCGGGGTCGCTGACATTCGCAACCCCGGTCGTGTTAACAGCATGTGAAGTGTTCGGCCATGATTTCGCCCCCGTGCGCCGTGGTCTCTAGGCTTCGAGAATGACTGATTCGACGGTGACCGTCACGCCCTCTCCCACGCGCGCAACCTCGGTCGAACCGGGAGGGATCGAGGCGATTCCTGCCGAACGACGGCACGGCTCGCCGTGGCAGTTGTTCACCACCTGGACCGCACCAAACCTAGAATTTGCGACGATCTTCGTCGGAGTCATCGCCATCGCCTTCTTCGGTCTCGGATTCTGGCAGGCGATGCTCGCCCTTGCCGTAGGAACTGCTGCGGGCGCGTTGACGCAAGGGGTGCTCTCCACCTGGGGTCCGCGAGAGGGGCTGGCCCAAATGGTGCTGAGTCGCACGGCGTTCGGTTACCGCGGCAATATCCTTCCGGCTGCCATCAATACGGTTATGGCCGGCCTCGGTTGGTTCGCCGTCAACTCGGTCAGCGGAGCTTTCGCTCTCGCGACGCTGACGGGAATGCCGCTGGTGCTCGCCTTGCTCATCGTCGTGGTGATCGAGGTTTCCGTCGCATTCGTCGGCCATGACCTGGTGCAGCTCTTCGAGCGCTACGCGAGCGTCGTGCTCGGAGCGATCTTCATCATCGCCGCGATCACGATATTCCTCCACGCCGACTTCGGGTTGGTTCAGAAGGGCGGAAATTTCAGTTTCGGCGGATTCACGCTCGCGGCCGGTGCGGCGTTCGGGTACGCAGCGGGCTGGAATCCCTACGCGTCCGACTACAGCCGATACCTCAGAGCCGTGACGAGCACGAAGAAGATCGCGTGGGCCGCCGGCCTCGGCAATTTCGTCTCCTGCATGGTGTTGATGGCCGCCGGTGCTGCCGCCGCGACGATCGCCGGATTCGACACGACTTCTCCCACCTCGTCGTTCACTGCCAGCATGCCTGTGGTCATCCGGGATCTCACGCTGATTGCCATCGCGGTCGGGGCAATCGCCGCGAACGCCCTCAATGTGTACTCCGGCGCTATGTCATTCCTCGCGGCGGGAATTAGAATCCCCTTCGCCCTTCGGCGGGCGATCGTTGCGCTCGGATTCGGAATCATCGGCTTTTTCATTGCCTGGAGTGCACTGGCGGATGCCGGGGCGAAGTACGAAGCCTTTCTTCTCGTGATCGCGTACTGGATCTCGCCGTGGCTCGCCGTCGTGTTGATGGACCGTTATCTTCGGCGTGGCACCGAGATCGCATCCCTCCTGGGTGATCACGTGAAATACCGCAATGCCGCAGGCATCATCGCCTTCGTGATCGGAGTCGTGGTCTCTATTTGGCTGTTCTCCGACCAGACGTTCTATCAGGGTGTCGTCGTGAAGGCCACGACTCCTCCGGGGCAATTCTCGATCTCCACGATCGGCGACCTGACCGCGATCGTTGGGTTCGTCGTCTCCGGGCTGGCATACGGCATCTTCTTCACTGCACTGAAGCCAAAGCTCGGCGGTCCGTTCGGATCTGCGCCAAATGTCGTCATCGGAGTGGATGCCGCGGACGATGTCGCCTGACGCCACGATCTACCCGACCGACGCCGACAAGCTGGCCGTCGCCCGGGCCGAGGCCGAGAAGGGCGCGGCGGAGGGCGGCATCCCGATCGGTGCGGCTCTGTTCTCGTCCGACGGCCGGCTGCTCGGGAGCGGCCACAATCGGCGCGTGCAAGACGATGACGCCGCGATGCACGCCGAGACCAACGCCTTCCACAACGCCGGCCGCCAGCGCAGCTACCGTGACACGGTGATGGTGACGACGCTGTCACCGTGCTGGTACTGCTCGGGACTCGTTCGGCAATTCGGGATCGGTCGCGTAGTCGTCGGCGACGACACCAGCTTTCTCGGTGGCCAGGACTGGCTTGCCGAGAATGGCACGCACGTGACCGTCGTCAACGATCCCGCGCTCATCTCCATGATGGGCGAATTCATCGCGGCGCATCCGGCTCTCTGGAATGAAGACATCGGCGAGGAATAAATCTCTAGTCGACCTCCTCGGCAGTGTCAATCCCCGACTTTCTGCTCACCAAAAGCCCGGGCATGGCTCACAATTCTCCTAACCGGGATTGTCTCTCACCTCCCGGTGACCGGAAGGGCTCGACACCATGGCACCGCGACTGGGCGACAGGTTGGGCGACCGATATCGCCTGCTCGAACTCATCGGCCGGGGAGGCATGGGGTCGGTCTACCAGGCCCGCGACGAGCTGCTCTGGCGCGATGTAGCGCTCAAGCTCTTCGACCGGAGTGTCGATGAGAAAGACGTTCAGCGCCAGGAGGACGAGGTCAACGTCCTCGCCGGGCTCAATCACCACGGCCTCGTCTCGCTCCTCGATGCGGCGATCGATCGGACGGAGCCCGGGCATCCACGCATCTACTTCGTGATGGAACTCGTGCAGGGCACAGACCTCGAACGCCGCATCGAGGCGGGCCGGCTCAGCGGCCGGAAGGTCGCCCAGATCGGCTACGACCTCGCGGAGGCGCTGCAGTACATCCATCACCGAGGCGTGACCCACCGGGATATCAAGCCGTCGAACGTGTTGCTTGTCGACTATCGCGACGACAGCGCCCGCACCCGCGCGAAGCTCTCCGATTTCGGCATCGCCCTCGTGGCACGCAACTCACGGATGACCGGAGAGGGCCTCACCACGGGCACTGCGGCCTATCTGAGTCCCGAGCAGGTTGCGAAACAGCCGGTGGGACCGGCGACCGATATCTATTCGCTCGGCCTTGTGCTGCTCGAGTGCTTCACCAGGCAGCTGGCATTCGAGGGTGATCCCATCGCATCGGCCATCGCCAGACTTCATCGTGATCCGGAGATCCCCCGTTGGATCCCGGCCTCGTGGCGAGATCTGTTCACCGTGATGACGGCCCGGAATCCGCTCGATCGCCCTGAATCCGGGGAACTCGTCTCGCTCATGCGCCGCGCGGTGATCGTCGAGACGGGCAGACACCGCAGACGCGAGGTGGAAGACCCCGCCGTCGAGTCCGCCCGCCTCGACGCCGTTCGGCTGTACGACGTCTTCGCGTCGCCGATCGACGAGACGTTCGATCGCATCACCGCCATCGCCGCGCGGGTGTTCGACGTTCCGGTGTCGATCGTGAGCATCGTCGACGAGGAGCACATCCTCTTCAAGTCCCATCACGGCCTCGACTTCAACCGGATCGAGCGCACCGACGGCCTGTGCGCATCCGCGATCCTCGCCGACACCCCGCGCATCATCGAGGACGCACGGTTCGACCCTCGCGCGCTGTCGAATCCGCTGGTCGCCGGGGAGTTCGGGTTGCAGTTCTACGCCGGAGTGCCGCTCATCACCGGCGACGGCTATCGGATCGGTACCCTTTGCGTGCTCGACTTCGAACCCCGGACTGTCTCCGAACAGCAGATCGCGACCCTGACAGACCTCAGCAACATGGTCATGGTCGAACTCGAGAAGCGCCTCGGGCGCCCGCGGGCATTGCTTCCGGAGACCGAGCCTGTCGAGATCGAGCAGGGGGAGATCGAGCAGGTCGCGATCGAGCAGGTCGACAACGTCACAACCCTCATCCCGCGCCGGTGGCCCGCGCTGACCGACGGTGAAGCCGAAGCCTGAGCTGACGGCCGCAGCGCTACCGCCGACGCACCACCACTCCCCGAACGAATGCCGCCTGACCGGCATGCTGCAATTCGTCGCTGATGATACTGACCAGGCGCACGGCGACCGTCACCGGCGGATCGAAGCGCGTATCGATCACGCGATCGAGGGAGTGCTCATCGAGGGTGCCGACGTAGGCGGCGGTGCGTCTGCTCACCGCCTCGTGGTAGCCCACCAATAGCTCCGCCGAGACATTCACCGCGCCGACCTCGGCTGTCGACTGGCCGTAGCCGGTCGCCCCGTCGTCGAACGGAAGGGCGAATCGCTCGGACCAGCCGTCGGCGTTCCACGCCTGGTCGGTGCCCGCGGCGGATGCGATGCTGCCGTCCTGCACACGAGTCAGATGCCAGACGAGCCAAGCGATCGTGTTCGCATCGTCATCCACCCGCCAGGAGAGCTGGTCGATGTCGAGACCCTCCACCGTCTGCTCGACCAGTTCGCGGATGCGCCCGAAGGCGTCCCCGAGTATTTCTGCGCTTGTCGTCATGCAGGCAGGCTACGCCTGACATGAGGACGGCAGAAGTCGGGGTGGTCTGCTACTCGCCGAGCAGCCAACCGTCGGGGGCTGCGATGGCCTTGGCGGCATCCGGTCCCCAGGACTCCCGCGCGTACTTCTCGACAGGAGGGCGGTCGTCGAGGATCGGCTTGACCGCGGCCCAGGCCGCAGCCAGCCCATCGGGACGGGTGAAGAGCGAGCGGTCGCCGATCACCACGTCGTTGATGAGCTTCACGTAGGGCGGCAGAGGGTCGGCGTCGGGCACGCCGGACAGCGGGAGGTCGCTCGTCGCCGTCGCGAGCGCGAATTCCGCACCGGGCTCTTTCACGACGACTTTCAGGTTGATGGACCCTGAGCCCGCGACATCCACCGTCAGCACGTTGCCCGCAACCGGAGCATCGTGGCTCAACGGGCCGGTCGCAGGCTTGCGGAAGATCAGGCTGATCTGCTGCGCACCGGTCGCGAGCTGCTTTCCGGTTCTCAGCAGGAACGGGACATCGCGCCAGCGATCGGTGTCGATCCAGAGGCGGGCCGCCACGAAGGTGTCCATCGTCGAGTCCTTCGCGATCCCCTCGGTCTCGGTGTACCCGTCGTACTGGCCGAACACCACATCCTCCTGCGCGAGCGGGCGGAAGGCCGCTATCACGGACTCCCGCGCCGCCTGCAGATCGTCAGCCTTCATCGACAGCGGCGGCTCCATCGCGATCTCGGCCGCGAGCTGGAACAGGTGCGTGACGATCATGTCGAGGAAGGCACCGGTCTGGTCGTAGAACTCTGCCCGGTCGTCGATGTCGAGGGTTTCCGGCACATCGATCTGCACCGCGCGGATGTGTTCGCGATTCCACACGCTGTCGAAGAGGCCATTGCCGAAGCGCAGGGCGTGCAGATTCTGGGTTCCCTCCTTGCCGAGGAAGTGATCGATCCGGAAGACCTGCTCCTCGTCGAGCACCTTGTGCACCGCTTCGTCGAGCTCCGCGTAGTTGGCCGGGCTCGTTCCGAAAGGCTTCTCATAGACGACTCGCGACCCCTTCGCGAGACCATGGGCGCCGAGCCCCTCGGTGATCGGGATGAACGCGGTCGGCGGGATGGCCAGGTAGTGGATGTACTGGGCATCATCACCGAGGGTCTTCTTCGAGTCCTCGAGAACGTCGAGCAGGCTGCCAGGGTTCGTGCCGTCGAATCCCCCACCGGCGAAGCGCAGATTGGCGCTGAACTCGTCCCAGGGGCCGTCTTCCGGCTTCGGCCCGAACTCCGTCAGCACATCGTGCACATGCTGTTTGAAGTCCTCGTGCGACACGTCGCCCCGGCCATTACCGACGAGAAGCCACTTCTTCGGCAGTAGATCGTGCTGGGCCAGTTGGAAGAACGCGGGTATGACCATGCGCTTGGCGAGGTCTCCGGTCGCGCCGAAAAGAACGAAGATGGTTGCGCCGGACTCAGAGCTGTCTGTCATATCCGACACTGTGGTCGCGCGGACGGGAGGATGCAAGTGGCCGCAGATAATGGTCAGGTGACTGTCACATCTTCTCCCCGCTCGGCAGGGATACTGACCACGTGGAATGACGAACGCGGGTTCGGGTTCGTCACGATCGCCGACAGCACTCGCAGCGTCTTCGTGCACATCAGCTCTTTCCCGAAAGACACCGGGCGCCCGCAGGTCGGCGATGCGCTGACCTTCGAGGTCGGGCTCTCGCCGGAGGGCAAGCCCCGCGCCACGGCTGTGGAGACCACCCGGGTACTGCCCCCGCGATCCGACACGCTCGTGAGCTACCTCGCGATCTTCGCCTTCGTGGCGCTCGTCTTCGTTCTGCGGTTCTATTGGGCGCTGCCGTTCTGGGTGATCGGTCTCTACGTCGTGGTCAGCGTGATCACCTACCTGCTGTATGCGGCCGATAAGCGGGCCGCCGCTGCACGCACCTGGCGCATCCCCGAACGATCGCTCGTGCTTCTGGGTATCATCGGCGGCTGGCCGGGCGCGATCTTCGCGCAACAGCGCCTTCGCCATAAGACCCATAAGCGGAGTTTCCGCATCGCATTCTGGCTGAGCGTGCTCATCAACGTCGGCCTGATCATCGGGCTCAACTCCCCCGGATTCGCCGAGCTTCTCCATGGAGTCATCGCCTCATTCGCGCATTGAGGATGCGCTGCGACGAAATTCGAATATAGTTAGTACACAACAACTAACTATTGGCGCTCGATGACGAGGCCGTTCATCGAGGAGACATCGTGAGTACGAAGACGGAACGAACGCGAGTCGGGATGTTCAATAAGGACCACCCGAACTACAAATGGATCGCGCTCAGCAACACGACGCTCGGTATCCTGATGGCCACCATCAACGGTTCCATCGTGCTCATCTCCCTTCCCGCGATCTTCAAGGGCATCAAGCTCAACCCGCTCGAGCCCGGTAACGTGAGCTACCTGCTCTGGATGCTCATGGGATACATCCTCGTCACCGCGGTTCTCGTCGTCAGCTTCGGCCGCCTCGGAGACCTGTACGGCCGGGTGAAGATCTACAATCTCGGCTTCGTGATCTTCACGCTGGCCGCCATCGCGCTCGTCTTCGATCCGTTCACGTCGGGGCAGGGCGCCCTCTGGCTGATCGGATTCCGTGTCATCCAGGCGGTCGGTGGGTCGATGCTCTTCGCCAACTCGACAGCGATCCTGACCGACGCATTTCCCGCCGATCGGCGCGGATTCGCCCTCGGGATCAATCAGGTCGCCGCCATCGCCGGCACGTTCCTCGGCCTCATCGTCGGCGGGATCCTGGCCGAGATCGACTGGCGTGCAGTGTTCCTCGTCAGCGTGCCCTTCGGCATCCTCGGCACGATCTGGTCGTACAAGTCCCTCCACGAGGTGGGAACGCGTGCCACCGGCAAGGTGGATGTGCCCGGCAACATCGTCTTCGCCGTCGGACTCGTCGCTCTTCTCGCCGGAATCACCTACGGCATCCAGCCCTACGGGAACTCCTCGACGGGCTGGTCGAACCCCTGGGTTCTCACCGGCATCATCGGAGGCATCGCCCTGCTCATCGCCTTCGTCTTTCTCGAGCTGCGGGTCAAGGATCCGATGTTCAATATGAGACTCTTCCGCATCCGCGCCTTCGCGGCGGGCAATATCGCGGGCCTCCTCGCCTCGATCGGACGCGGCGGGCTGCAGTTCATGCTGATCATCTGGCTGCAGGGGATCTGGCTGCCGCTGCACGGCTATTCCTACGAGAGCACGCCGCTCTGGGCCGGAATCTACCTGCTGCCGCTGACCATCGGATTTCTCGTCTCGGGCCCGGTCTCCGGAACACTCTCCGACCGCTTCGGAGCACGGAGTTTCGCCACCGGTGGCCTTGTGCTCGTCGCCATCACCTTCATCGCGCTGCTTCTCATCCCGGTCGACTTCCCGTACTGGCTGTTCGCCATGATCACCTTCCTCAACGGGATCGGATCGGGGATGTTCGCAGCCCCGAACCGCACGGCGATCATGAACAGCGTGCCCGCCAACCAGCGCGGAGCCGCATCCGGCATGACGGGCACGTTCCAGAACGCGGGAAACTCGCTTTCCATCGGCATCTTCTTCTCGCTGATGATCGCCGGGCTGTCGACCACCCTTCCGAATGCCTTGCGCGCCGGGCTCACCTCCCACGGAGTGTCCACCACGATCGCCAACCAGGTCGCCGCGACGCCCCCGGTCGGCAGCCTCTTCGCTGCATTCCTCGGGTACAACCCGATCGCATCCATCCTCGGCCCGACCGGCGTGCTGAAGTCGCTCTCGCCCGCGAACGCGTCCGCGCTCACCGGCAAGGCATTCTTCCCCCAGTTGATCTCGGACCCGTTCCACTCCGGGCTCGTCATCGTCTTCATCGCCGCCGCCGTCATGTCGATCATCGGAGCGATAGCCTCAGTGCTCATGGGAGGCAAGTACGTTCATCCGGAGTCGACGGACGAGGCTCCGAAGCCGGTCGAGTCACCGGCTTCGGTGGATGCCATGAGCGACGTCTGACAGGGATGGGACACCGTGGATGACACAGCACAGCTGGCAATAGCCGAACGCCTCTCGATCGTGGTCGGCCGGTTCAATCGCAGAATCAGAACCGCGAAGGGTGGGCTCAGCCAGGGTCTTCTCTCGGCCCTCGCCACCGTCGAGCGGTGTGGGCCGCTCCGGTTCGCCGAGCTGGCGGCGGTCGAGACGGTGTCCGCCCCGAGCATCACACGAATCGTTGCGGACCTCGAGGCCCGCGGACTCGTCGCTCGCACTGCCGACCCGCTCGACGGTCGTGCGGCGCTGATCGCGGTGACCGTGAAAGGCAGCCGAGCGGTTTCCGAAGCACGGGCGGCGCGTGCCGAGGCCACCTCCGAACTGCTCGATGCGCTCGGATCCGCTGAACTCGCTTCCGTCGCGGCGGCACTCCCCGCACTCGAGTCGATGGTCGGGCCGCTGAAGTTGCGCGATGAAACTCTCACCCGCTGATCGGTACGTCGCCCTCGGTAGTTCTTTTGCCGCCGGTCCGGGGCTGAGGCCCCGGGTAAAGGGTTCCCCCTTCGCCGCCGGCCGATCGAGCATCAACTACGCGCACCTCGTCGCGTCACAGCTCTCGCTGTCGCTTCGCGATGTCACATTCTCTGGCGCGACCGCTGCCGGCATCCTGCAGCACGGTCAGGGCGGTGAAGCCCCGCAGATCGAGGCCGTCGACAGTTCAGCGAGGCTGATCACCGTCACCTGCGGCGGAAACGACGTCTTGTTCATTCCCGGGATCACCGCAGCGAGTCTCCCCCGACTCCTGCGGCGGCTTCCCGCGATGCGTCGCACACTCGAGACGTATCTCGACCCCATTGCGACCGCGACACGCCTCGATGCCGTCGGCGAGAGCATCCGACGACTGGCGGCTGAGCTGCGCTTCAGAGCTCCGGATGCGACGATACTGATCGTCGACTACCTCACCGTCGTGCCGCCCGACGACTGTGTCGACGCCTCACCGCTCTCGCCGGACATCCTCGCTGCGGCTCGATCCCTCGCCCGCGAGCTCGCCGCGACGACGCGTGCATCGGCGATCGCGGAAGGGTGCGAGGTCGTCGCCGCCTCCGAGGCGAGCCGCGACCATCATGCCTGGTCGGCGGAGCCGTGGACGCATGGCGCGGGCCTCTCGCTTCGCTCGGCGGCGCCGTTCCACCCGACCCCCGCCGGGATGCGCGCGGTCGCTCAACTCGTCACCGCACGACTCACGGGCGACTCGCCCTTCTAGCGCTCAGACGCCGTCGAGGCCGCCGAGCCGCTGAAGCACGGCGGTCAAGAGTGTGCCCTCGGCATCCGGAATCACATGGTGATTGAGGTAGATGCCCTCCAGCCACGGGAGCACCTCGTCGGCCGGCATGCCGATCTCGGTCCAGTCGACACCGGGCAGTGCCTTCGATCGCGGAAGTTCGGTGCGCGGGTCGAGCCACGCCTCGGCGATGGGACGATCCGGGTCGGAGTCATCCGGGCTCCAGAGCAGCGCGATCGGATGATTCTCCCCGTCGATATGATCGTGGCTGATGGTGCCGGCTCCGAGCCACGGAAGCGTCATGAGCTCGCCCTCGACCTCGATTTCGAGGAGGTCGAGCTGCGTCGGTTCCTCGACCTCGCAGACGTACAGGTCGTAGCCTTCGTCGTGCCAGGCTGCGGCCTGCGAGATGTCGTCGAGGAGGTCGGGCATGAGGTCATGGAAGTCCGCGGCGAGCAGTGTCGCCCAGGCGAGAAGCTCCTGGGTCTCGCGTTTCGACCAGGGGCTCCCCTGCCGATGATCCCCGTCCCCGGTGTGGAAGTGGTGTTCGACACCGGTGCCGGTGGATTCCAGGTGCAGCTGCCCGTCATCGAACTCGACGTAGACGACGCTCAAGTTCTCCTCGTCATCCCAGTCTGCGAAGAGCTCGGGCTCGCCGAAGCGGGCCGGGAGCGTCCTCGCCGCCGCGCGCTTTTTTCCGAGATTCAAAACGGCGCGCAGTCGCGTGTTCGGCAGGCGCAGGCTCAGGTCGGTCATGATTTTCGTGTCCTCGAGATCGGTTCTCTACGAGGATAGGGCGATTCGGTGCCCTCACTTCCTCACGAAACCGCTCCCACCCCGATGGCTACGCTGGAACGGTGCAGCAGAAGATGCCAGAGGGCGAGACGAACACCCCCTCGGCTCGTGGCCTGTCGCCCCTCTACGCCGCCGGCTTCACGACAGCGTTCGGCGCGCACAGCATCGCCGGCGGGCTCGGTGCAGAAACTCACAACCTCGGTCTGAGCATCCTGACACTCGGCGTCCTCCTCGCGCTCTACGACATCGCCGAAGTGATTCTGAAGCCTGTCTTCGGAGCACTCAGCGACCGGATCGGAGCCAGGCCGCTCATCATCGGAGGCCTCCTACTGTTCGCGGCCGCCTCGCTCCTCGGCGTCTGGTCAGTCGACCCGATAGTGCTCGGTCTCTCGCGGCTCGGCCAGGGCGCGGGCGCATCCGCTTTCTCGCCGGCGTCTTCGGCAGCGGTCGCGCGCCTCGCCGGACCCGCGGCCGCCGGAAGGTACTTCGGAAGATACGGCTCGTGGAAAGCACTCGGCTACGCCATCGGCCCGCTGCTCGGCGCCGGTCTCATCACGGTCGGCGGCTTTCCAGCCCTGTTCGTCGCCCTCGCGTCTCTTGCGATCGGTGTCGCCGTCTGGGTTCTGGTCGCTGTTCCCCAGCTGCCAGTGCTGCCGCGACCCCACTACACTCTCGCCGACCTCGTTCGGCAGGTGACGAACCGTTCGTTCCTCCTCCCCACGGCCGCGTTGGCATGTGCCACAGGAGCACTCGGCGTCGCCGTCGGCTTTCTGCCGTTACTCGGGGCGACGATGGGATTCCCGATCCTCGCGGGTATGGCAGCCGTGACGGTGCTCGCCCTCGCTTCCTCCCTCATTCAGCCGATCGTCGGTCGGCTCAGGGACGCCGATCGCATCACCACGAAATCCGGCCTCGCGGCGGGCCTTCTCCTCGCCGCAACGGGCATCGCCCTTCTCGCGTTGGTTCCCTCGCCGGTGACCCTCTACCTCGCAGCACTCGTGCTCGGTCTCGGGATCGGCATCGCGACGCCCATCGGTTTCGCTCACCTGGCCGCGACGACCCCGCCGGAACGGATGGGTCGAACGATGGGTGCGGCGGAGCTGGGCCGCGAACTGGGGGACGCCGGCGGGCCGCTCCTCGTCGGAGCGATCGCGACCGCCCTCAGCGTGTCGGCCGGACTCGGAGCCCTTGCAGTCATACTCGGTGTGACAGCCGCCCTCTGCGCGACACTCCTGCGAACCACCCTGGGGCCGTCGTCGTGACGAAACGAGACGTCGTGCGGTCGAGGGTGAAGAAGTCTCAGAACGCGGCGGATGGTGTGTCGACGCGGACCCTGATGGCGCGGGACGCGAGCCGGGATCTGAGGATGAGAGCCGCCCGCGAGTCGCTGCCTCTCGTCGACGAGCTCCGCCTCGACGCCGAGGGACTCCGCCCGGACGAGGTGCGGATTCGAGCGAAGGCCGGTCTGGATAATCGTCAGCCGACCGGTTCGAGCCGAACCCTTCTCAGCATCCTGCGCGGCAACCTCCTCACGCTGTTCAATGCGGTCGTCGGTGGATGTTCCCTGCTCCTTCTCGCGCTCGGGCAGTGGCAGGACGCGGTATTCGGTCTTGCCGTCCTGGCGAATGTGATCATCGGAATCGCGCAGGAATACCGCGCGAAGCGGTCGCTCGATGCGTTGACGCTGCTGCATGCACCGAGGGCTCGCGTGCTGCGGTCGGACGACGTGACGGACATTGCCGTCGAAGACGTCGTGCTTGACGACCTTCTCGTCCTCCGCGCCGGCGACCAGATTCCCGCCGATGCCGTGGTCGTGCGGTCGAACGGGCTTGAAATCGACGAATCCCTTCTGACCGGAGAGGTCGATCCCGTACCGAAATCTGCACACGACGAGGTACTGTCGGGATCGGCTGTCGTCGCGGGGCACGGCACCGCGCGAGTCGTGCGGGTGGGAGCGGAGTCATTCGCAAGCCGGCTCACTGCCGAGGCCAAGAGCTTCTCGCTCGTGAATTCGGAACTCCGCTCTGCCCTCAATCGCATCGTGCGGGTGATCAGCTGGGCACTCCTGCCGATGATGGCGATCGTCGTCAACGGGCAGATGAAGGCTCTCGGCGGCTGGACCCGCGCCATCCAGTCCGGAACCTGGCGTGACGGAGCGGTGAGCGCCGTTGCCAGCATCATCGGGATGATTCCCCAGGGACTCGTTCTGATCACGAGCGTCGCGTTCGCCCTCGCCGCGGTGAAACTCGCCCGAGACCATGTTCTCGTGCAGGAGTTGCCCGCCGTGGAGGTGCTGGCAAGGGTGGATGTGGTCTGTCTTGATAAAACGGGCACGCTCACCGAGGGCGGGATCGTCTTCGATGCTGCACACCCGACAGCCGGTGGCCCCGAACCCGGGTGGCGCGACGTTCTCGGCTGGTTCGGCGCCGACGAGAACGCGAACGCGACGGCCAGGTGCCTCCGTCTGGAGTTCCCGGCCGAAAAGAATCTTCGGGCACTGACGACGGTGCCGTTCTCATCGGCGCGAAAGTGGAGCTCGGCGAGCTTCGACGCTGTCTCTGCAGATGGATGCTGGGTGCTCGGAGCTCCGGAGCTGGTGTTGGACCCCGGCGTCCCGGCGAATCAGGTCGCGCTGCGCCTCGCGTCGGAACTGGCCGGGGCAGGTCTACGGACGCTGGTCCTCTCTCACACCTCGGTACCGCTCGGCCCCGAAGATGCGACGCAGGAACGGCTGCCGACGAATCTGCGAGCTGTCACCGTCCTGACCTTCCGGGAAAGGGTGCGCGCCGACGCGGCGGAGACACTGGCGTATTTCCAGGCCGCGGGCGTTTCGCTGCGGGTGATCTCTGGCGACAATCCGCTCACCGTTGCGGCGGTAGCCCGGGAGGTCGGCCTCGTCTTCGACGGCGGCGGGTACGACGCGCGCGACCTGCCTGATGACCTCGAGCAACTCGGAGCGGTTCTCGATCAGCACTCGGTCTTCGGGCGGGTGACTCCGTCTCAGAAGAGGGACATGGTGATCGCCCTCCAACACCACGGCCATGTCGTCGCGATGACGGGAGACGGGGTCAACGATGCTCTGGCGCTCAAACAGGCGGATATCGGAATCGCCATGGGATCGGGTTCCGACGTCACCAAGGCGGTGTCGCGCATCGTGCTGCTCGATGGCGAATTCGCCCACCTTCCCGGAGTGGTCGCCGAGGGACGGCGGGTGATCGCCAACATCGAGTTCGTCTCCCGGCTGTTCCTGACGAAGACCGCGTACGCGATCATCCTGGCGCTGGCCTTCGGAGTGCTGCTCTGGGAATTCCCCTTCCTGCCCCGCCAACTGGCGATCGTCGACGGACTCACGATCGGCATCCCCGCCTTCTTCCTCGCTCTCCTGCCCAACCAGAGGCGTTACATTCCGGGATTTCTGCGGCGCTCCCTCGGGTTCGCCATTCCGGCGGGGGTGATCATCAGCGTGGTGAGCCTCGCGGTGAACACCTACACGCATTTCGCTGACGGGGTTTCTGAGAATGCCGCCCAAACCGCCTCCGTCATCGCCATGTGCCTCGTCGGACTATGGGTGCTCGCGGTGCTCACCAGACCTCGCGACCGCAGGCGCGTCCTGCTCGTCGTCTGCATGTACCTCGGTCTGATCGGATGCCTGCTGGTGCCGGGCATCCGGGACTTCTTCAGTCTGGAGCTACCGCCGTTCGATCTCCTGGCCGTCGCCGTCGGAGCCGCGATCCCGGGATGCGTCGGTGTGGAGATCGTCTACCGTATTCGCCGTCGCCGCGACAGTGAGGCGACCGGGGGCGCAACGCAGCCACGATGAGGGGACGCTGCCAGGCGATTCGACTACGCGCGGTCGAGGATCTCCCGGGTGCGCGTACCGGCTGGGAGCTCGCCGTAGAGGCGGCCGCGATCCTCGCCAAGCCGAGCCCCGATGAATGCCTCACTGACGGCGGAGGGCGCGTTCCGCAGAAGCAGTGACGCCTGCAGCGAGAGCGCGAGAGAGGCGACCAGCCGTCTGGCGCTGACTTCCGCACTCGCCGGATCGGCCAGCGCGTCATCCACGAGCCGGCGTGTCCGCGCCAGGTGCGCGTCGAATGTCGGCGAGACCCCGGCCGCGAGCACGACCTCGTCGTCGAAGGCCTGCAGGCTCTCCGGTTCGCGACTCATCGCACGGAGCACGTCGAGGGCGATGACATTGCCCGACCCCTCCCAGACCGCCATCACCGGTTGCTCGCGGTAGCGGCGCGCCAGCGGGAATGCCTCCGTGTAGCCGTTGCCGCCGAGGCACTCAAGCGCTTCGTAGGCGTGTTCCGGTCCACGTTTGCAGATCCAGTACTTCGAGACGGCGGTCGCGAGCCGACGGAACGCTCGATCGGAAGGTTCCGCATCGTCGTCGTGGGCGCGTGCGAGGCGCATCGCCGTCGCGGTCGCCGCCTCGGACTCGAGCGCCAGGTCGGCGACGACCGCGGTCATCGCCGGCTGATCGACCAGCGTCGCGCCGAAGGCCCGGCGATGCCGCACGTGCCAGAGTGCCTCGGCGGTCGACTGACGCATGCCCGCCGTCGTGCCGTAGATGCAGTCGAGGCGCGTTCTCGACACCATCTCGATGATCGCTCTGACCCCGCGGCCCTCCTCGCCGACGAGAAGACCGAGGGTCTGGTCGAGCTCGATCTCGCTCGAGGCGTTCGACCGGTTACCCAGCTTGTCTTTGAGTCGCTGGATGCGGAAGATATTGCGGGTCCCGTCGTCGAGAACCCGCGGCACCAGGAAGCAGGAGAGTCCCGCACCCGCCTGGGCGAGCACGAGGAAGCCGTCGGACATCGGCGCACTGCAGAACCATTTGTGCCCGGTGAGCAGATATATGCCCTCCCCCGCATGCACAGCGAGCGTCGTGTTGGCACGCACATCCGAGCCGCCCTGTTTCTCGGTCATCGCCATGCCGAACAGAGCGGACGTCTTATCCGGGTGCAGCCTTCCGTCGTACTCCCGGCTGAGAAGCCGCGGCAGCCATCGCTCGGCAAGTTCCGGCGAGGCCAGCAGTGCAGGAACGGCGGCGTGTGTCATCGAGATCGGGCAGGCGTGACCGGGCTCGATCTGGGCGAAGAGCATGAACGTTGCCGCTCGGGCAGCGTTGGCGCCCGGGCGTGGATCCTCCCAGGCCGACGTGTGCGCGCCCTCGGCGACGGCCGCGGAGATGATCCGCTCGTACGACGGGTCGTAGGCGACCTCATCGATCCGGTTTCCGTATCGGTCATGCGAATGCAGCTCAGGCTCGATCCGGTTCGCACGCTCGGCGTCGTTCTGGAATTCCGCGGTTCCGACGTCATCGCCGACCCGCCTGAGTTTCTCGAGCGCCCATTCGGCACCCTCCCGAGAAACCGCCTCCACCAACGGGACGTTCAGCTCGAACTCGTTGAGCCCGACGCGAGGTGGCACCTGGTTGACAACCTCGTGGGTCGTCACGAGTAGAGCGAATCGGAAGGCATCGACCCATTATTCACCTCACGCCGCAATTCGCCTTTGGCCACGAAAAAAGCCCCGGTCGCGCCACCGGGGCTTTCTTGATGAAGAAGTTGAGGCTCAGGCCTCGCTCATCGCCGCCTTCTCGGCCTGGCCCTTTGCCGCGTAGAACGCGGCGCGGGCGGCAATGCGCCTGGCCTGCTCGGCCTGTCCGGCGTCGAGTACCTCCTGCGGAACCTCGACGTTCGGCACCCGGCTGACGCCGTGATACTTCTCGATGTAGGCATCCATCTCGGGGCCCGACTCCCACGACGTGATGAGGCAGTAGCGCGGCTCGCTGCCGACGTGGGTTGCGGCATGCCACAGTCGCTGTGTGTCGATGATCAGCTGGGCGCCGGCCGGGAGGGCGATTCGATACTCGACGCTCGGGTCGGTGCGATTGTCACGCAGCACGAAGAAGCTGTCTTTATCGTCGGTGAGGTTGAAGAACCCCCGCACCACCCAGCCGGTGCCGTCGGGGTTCAGACGATTATTGTCGTCCTGGTGGAGGTTGTAGAGGGTGTCGGCGTACGTGTTCGGCTGCAACTCGATGACACGG
>JANYGT010000077.1 GCA_025362355.1 Lacisediminihabitans sp.
GGATGTCGCGCGACCGGTCGCGCGGTGGACCCTCGGCAGCCGCGCGGCGGCAGAAGAAAGACCCCTCGCGTACCCGCCAGAGCCCGGTTACCCTTGCTACGTTTCCGTCCTGGGGGAGTTGGCCTGGATGGCGCCACGCGAGGAGCCGAGAGAAGTTTATCCTGTCGCGGCACGAGACGCATCCGCGTGCGAATCAGCCCAGTTTTCGGGCGCCGGGGGTTTTGCTCCCGACGATCCGGGAGCACGATAGAGGAAAATTCACGCGAAATCGAAGGAATCTCATGCGGCCCAAGTTCATTTTCATCCTGCTTGCACTATTCGGCGCCTACATCCTCGGCGCGAAAGCCGGCGAGGACCGCTACAAGGCCATCAAGAAGGCTGCGACCCGGTACTGGAACGACCCGCAGGTGAAGAAGGCGCGAAAGCAGGCCAACAAGGCGCGGGCGAAGGCTGCGAAGAAGGCACGCAAGTACTACTCGTAGTCGAAACCCCGCAGCCGGGGCGCGGGACGACCGGGCCTTCGCAGTCCGCTACGCTATTGCGAGGCCCGAGAGATCGGGTCGGCTCAGGAGAATTCGCCTAGTGGCCTATGGCGCACGCTTGGAAAGCGTGTTGGGTGCAAGCCCTCGGGGGTTCGAATCCCCCATTCTCCGCGCAACAATCACGGTCCCTGGGTGTGGCCGTGAGCTCTACCCGATGCGAAACCCGACCACGCTCGCGTCAGTTACTCGAGAAACTCGCTCAACCCGAGTTCTCAACTGCACGCTGCCAGCGCTCGCCAGCGCCGGCATCTTTCCGGGGGAATTCACGTGACCACCAACGCGGATCCAGGCACGATGATCGTACGACTGACCCCGAAACGGGGAATGCTACGCGGCGTGGTGTGGTCGATCCTTCTCGTGACGGTGCCCGTGCTCGGAGTGCTCTTCTTCCTCGGCCTCGGCAACGGGTCTTGGCCGATTGCACTCGCGGGATTAGTGCTCAGCACCGGGCTCTGCCTCATCGGGTATTCGCTCTTTCGCGCGACATTCATCGGAGTGACGGCGACGACGATCGAGGAACGTGGATTCTGGGGCAGCACGACCTCTTCCCCCCGAGCGGAGATCGCCTCCATCGCGCTCGCGAAGACCTATACCGCGGCCGCCCCCGACGCGGTTCCGCAACTCATAATCCGAACCGCACGGGGATCACGGATGCTGCGGATGCGAGGCACCTACTGGACGCTCGACGACATGCGATCCGTCGTTGCCGCGCTCGATGCATCCCCGTCGCTGCCCATCGAGACGATGACGGCGGAGGAATTCTTCTCCCGCTACCCGGGCAGCGCCTACTGGTTCGAGCGGCGACCGTTGTTCCGGGTGCTCGTCGTGATCGCGGGATTCCTGGTCGGCGCCGCAGCGATCCTCGGGATCATGCGGGTGCTCGGATTCCGGATCGGCGGGTTCTGAGCCGTCGACCGGCACGCACCGTTGCTACTTGCGGCGGAGCGTGCCGAAGATTCCCCTGACGACTTCGCGGGCGAGTGAGCGGCCGGTGACCGATCCGAGGAAGCCGGTGATCGGATTGGCCGCGGCTCCGCCCGCCGGCGCCCTCCGAACCCTCGTCGTCGTTCGCGGCTGCGCTGTGCGGGCGGCACTCACCATCCGGTCGTAGGCCACCTGCTCCTGATGTGCACGCTCGGCCTGCTGCGCGGCCGACTCCGCTGCGGCCCGGGCTGCCGCCGCGGCCTCGAGCTTCCGTCCGAGGATCTCCTTCGCCGACTCGTTGTCGATCGCCGTGCCGTACTTCGGCAGCAGCGGCGACGCGGCGACCGCCCGATCGACAGCCGCGACATCCGTCGGCGACATCAGCCCCTGCGGTGCCCGCAGCCGGGTCCAGGCGACCGGCGTCGGCGCACCCTTCTCGTTCATCACGGTGACGATCGCCTCGCCCGTCGCCAGCTGGGTGAGCACCTCGCCGAGCTTGTAGTCGGAGGTCGGGTAGGTCGTGACGGTCGCCTTGAGGGCCCGCGCGTCATCCGGCGTGAAGGCGCGAAGCTGGTGCTGGATGCGCGAGCCGAGCTGGGCGAGGATGTCGCCGGGCACATCCTTCGGCGTCTGCGTGACGAAGATGATGCCGACGCCCTTCGAGCGGATGAGCCGCACCGTCTGGGTGATCGAGTCGACGAAATCCTTCGACGCGTTCTTGAACAGCAGGTGGGCCTCGTCGAAGAAGAAGACCAGCTTCGGCTTGTCGAGGTCGCCCACCTCCGGCAGGTCGTTGAAGAGGTCGGCGAGAAGCCACATGAGGAAGGTCGAGTAGAGCTCCGGCTTGTCTTGCACGCCGGGAACCTCGAGCAGGCTGATGAATCCGCGCCCGTCGGAAGCCGTTCGGAGGAAGTCGGCGGTATCGATCTCCGGCTCGCCGAAGAAGACGTCGGCACCCTGGTCGGCGAAGGTGACCAACTCGCGGAGGATGACCCCGATCGTCGCGACGGAGAGGCCGCCGAGCTCCTTAACCTGCGCCTTGCCGTCATCCGTGGTCAGGTGGTTGAGTACGGCCCGGAGATCGGCGAGGTCGACCAGAGGGAGTCCGGCGGCCGCGGCGTAGTGGAAGACGAGGCCGAGGGATGACTCCTGCGTCGAGTTGAGTCCGAGCACCTTGGAGAGCAGCAGCGGCCCGAATCCGGATACCGTCGCCCGCACGGGAACTCCCCGGCCGACGCCACCGAGTGCGAAATACTCCGTTGGGAAGGATGCTCCGGCCCACTCCTGCCCGATGCCGCGTGAGCGATCCATCAGCCTCGGATTCGCAACGCCGGCTGTCGCGACCCCCGACAGGTCGCCCTTGATGTCGGCCGCGAAGACCGGGACTCCCGCGGCGGCGAGCTGCTCGGCGAGTACCTGCAGTGTGCGTGTCTTACCGGTTCCGGTCGCGCCGGCGACGAGGCCGTGACGGTTCATCATGGCGATCGGGATTCGCACCTGCACGTCGGCGAGCGCATCGCCGTTCACCAGCGCACCGAGTTCGAGCACCTCGCCGTCGAAGGCATAGCCGGAACGGATCACCTCGACGGCGACCGCGCCGAGCGGGCTGGTGGTCATGCCCCCGATGGTCGGGCTCTCGACCGGCTCTACCGCCGAAGCGGGCTCGGCAGCCGATGTCGCCGCCGCCTCCAGCGCGGCGAGTGCCGCCGTCGCCCGCTCCGCTGCCGCGACCGCCGCGGCGACCTGTTCGCGCGCCGCCGCCAGGTCTGCCGAATCGCTCATCGCTTCAGCCTATTCGCGAAGTTCGACGGGCGCACGACTCGCGAAGTCGTGCACAAGCTCCTCCCGAACGGTGACCCCGCTGCCCGGCCCTGTCGGCACATCCAGGCGTCCGTCGCGCAGCACGAATGGATCGGTGAGGTCTTCCTCGAAGTAGCGATCCGAAGCGGACGTGTCTCCCGGAAGAGTGAAGCCGGGCAGTGCCGCGAGTGCCACATTCGCCGCTCGACCGATCCCCGTCTCGAGCATGCCGCCACACCAGACGGGTACATTCCGCTCGAGGCATGCGTCATGGATCGCGACGGCTTCGAGATAGCCGCCGACCCGCCCGGCCTTGATATTGATGACGGAGGTCGCCCCACGCTCGATCGCATCGATGGCGACCTCGGTCGACACGATCGATTCGTCGAGGCAGACGGGCGTCTCGATCGCCAGTGCGAGAGCCACATGCGAGCGGATGTCCTCCTCGACGAAGGGCTGCTCGATCAGCAGCAGGCCGAAGCGGTCGAGCTCGCGAAGGTGCTCGACATCGGCGATCGTGTAGGCGGTGTTCGCGTCGACCTGCAGAAGTGCCGCATCCCCGAGCAGGTCTCGCACGGCCGCGACCGGCTCGAGATCCCAGCCTGGTTTGATCTTCAGCTTGATGCGGCGGTAGCCCTTTTCCACGTAGCCGCTCACCTCGTCGAGCAGCGCGTCGATGGTCGGCGAGATGCCGACGGAGACGCCGCAGTCGACCGAGTCGCGCACCGCGCCGAAGCGGAGGCCGAAGCTCTCACCGGCCGCGCGCAGCTCTGCATCCAGGGCGGCGATCTCTAGAACGGCCTTGGACATCCGATGTCCGACGACGGGCGCGAACAGGGCGGAGAGCTGCTCGGCCGTCACGTCGCCGGCGGCGAAGAGTGCAGGAGCGAGATAGCCACGGATGACGTCTTCGGCCCCGAAGACATACTCCGATGAGTAGAACGGATCGGCCATGGCGACGCACTCGCCCCAGCCGTCGCCGACGTCGGTGCGCAGCCGTACGAGCAGCACGTCTCTCACGGTCTGTCGCCCGAACGAGGTCTCGAACGGGCGAACGAGCGGCATCGAGAGTCGGTGAAGCTCGACGGCCTGAACCCTCACGATGCGGCCAGTCGATCCTCGAGCCCCCACTGCTGGTCGTATCCGCCCTCAGCCTCCGGCCGCGCCATCAGGTCGAGGAACAGTTTCGCGTCGAAGGCCTCCGGGCCGAGCACGCCGGTGCCCGACCATTCGCCGCTCGCGAGCAGCTCGAGCGCGATCACCGGGTTGAGCGCGGTCTGCCAAACGACGCACTGGGACTCGTATTCGGCCATCGTCCATTCGTTGTCGGCGACATGGTAGAGGTATACCTCGCGCGGGATACCGTCGCGGGAGGTACCGGTGACCCAGAGTCCGGCGCAGGTCTTGCCGGACATCCGAGGTCCGAGCGTCGCCGGGTCCGGAAGTCCGGCGGCGACGACATCGCGCGGGGCGACCTCGACGGGGCCGCTCGCCGAGCGCACGCGTACCGGCGCCGTCTTGTCGAGCCCGAGCTGGTGCAGTGTCTTCAGGATGCCTATGAACTCGTTGCCGAGCCCGTACTTGAAGGTCGCCCGTTTGGCGTCGACCCAGCGCGGCATGAGCAGCACTTCCTCGTGC
>JANYGT010000106.1 GCA_025362355.1 Lacisediminihabitans sp.
CATGCCGGCGTGAGCCGCTTCGTACTGCTTCTTCACCGACTTCATCTGGGTGTCCATCTGAGTGAAGGCGCCAAAGGTCTCATAGGCGACCTTGATGGTCTTGTCGCCTCCCGATCCGGCACTGCTACAGCCCGTGAGGGCGGCAGCGGCAAGCGCCCCGACCGCCAGAATTCCAATGGCACGTTTCATGATGCTCCCTTGCTTCATGGGCGGTCTCGCGTCGGCAGGACGCGGCTGCGCCATTTACTCTATTGTTTTTAGTTATTCGGGCGCAAGGAATGTCAGGTATTCGACGTCGGATGTGCGCCCCGCGCGGGATCGTCCAGGCTGCGCAGGTTCGCTCAGGTCGCGCTGGTTCGCTCAGGTCGCGCTGTGCGAGATGAGGAGAGTCTGCGGACGAGGCGACAGCGCGTGGTCGAGCACGAGGCAGGCCGCGCCGGTCGCCGCGACATCCTGACCGACCGTGGCTTCGACGAAGCTGATCACATGCGGCAGCACGAGGTATCGCGAATCCGAGATCCGAGCCGGGATGCGCTCGAGCAGAAGTGCACTGAGGGGTGACCAGAACGGCCCGCCGAAGACGACTCGCCCGACGTCGAGCAGGTCGATGATGGAGACCAGCCCTTCGGCGATGTCGTCCGCGATGTCATCTACGAGGGACAGCGCGGCTTCCTCCCCGGCTCCGGCGAGGCTCGCGATCGCCTGGAAAGCCGCCAGGTCGGTCTCATGGCCCGACTCTTCACCGCTGGCGAGCAGTCCAAGGCCGCGTGCCCGACGCACGACGTTGCTCGGCATTATGGCCTCGCCGAGTCGCCAGCGCCCCGTCACCGGATGAGTGACCCCGCCACCGCCGACAAGGAGGCTTCCCACTTCCCCCGAGTTGCCACTCGAGCCGCGGATCACCTCGTTCTGCAGGGCGATACCGACGCCGACTCCCGTGCCGTAGTAGAAGAAGACGAAGTTGCCGTCGGACTCACCGGCCCAGTTCTCTGCGACGGCCGCCGCGGTGACGTCCTTCTCGAGCAGTACCGGCATCGCAAGCCGCCCTGCCAGCGCCTCGCGCACCGGCACTCGGCCCCAACTCTCGAGGAGCGGTGGGTTGATGACGCTGCCGCTGGCGGTATCGATCGGTCCAGGGGCGGCCACACCCGCCCCGATGATGCGGGCTGCGTCGACAGCCGAATCGGCGACCACCCGCTCGACGGCGGTCGCTACGAGATCGATGACGTTATCCACTTCGACCGACACCGTCGTGGGGATCGTCGTGTGGGCGACGACCGCTCCCGACAGGTCGAGCAGCACGACCGTGATGACCGACGGGTCGAGGTGGATGCCTATCGCATAGCGGCCATCGCGTCGCAGCTCGAGGATCCGACGCGGCTTCCCCGGCCCGGCGATCACCGTTCCCGTTTCACAGATGAGCCCGTCGGCGATCAGTCGTCGGCAGACGTTGGTCGCAGTCTGTGCCGAAAGGCCGGTGCGTTCCGCGACCTCCACCCGGCTGATACCGGTAGGGGCGCGCCGAATCGCATCGAGGATCACGGCCTTGTTGTAGCCGCCCACCGCGGGAAAGTTCGTTCCCGACCGCATGCCACAACTCCCGTTCCAGCGTCGAGACGCTACCGCGGCCACACTATCGGAGCGGATCGACTTCTCGAAAGCGAGCAGACCGGGCATGCCAGACGTCCGTACGGAACGAGATTTCGGCGGCACTGATCCGCGCCCTCGGGCCGTGGAGAACTGTCGAGCATGTCGAGCTCGCGACGCTGCACTGGGTGTGGTGGTGAAACCACCAACGCCTCATTCCGAGCCCGATCGCCGAACCCAGATCGAAGCCGAACAGGCTCACCCCGCCGAACGGAATCACTCTTGGAAGCGACCGCCGCCTCGCCGGATATACCGATCGATCAGCCTCCTGATCTTCCGGGTGACTCGGCTCGCGGATTTCTGGCCACAACCCTCATCGACTCTAGACAGAACCGGGTTATCCTCACTTATTGACCACGGGCCTCATAATTCCGCTCTAACCGCACGACGTGAATAGATCGCGGAGTATCTCCCGACGCTTCGCTGGGACGCGCGATGCCGATGCTCTTCTGGTCGAGTCTCGCGATCGCGCTGCGAGGGAAGACATGGTCGGAGCGTATCGATTCGTCTTACGGCGACCTGGCCAGACGCGACCGGCTCGTCGACCGGGTCTCAACGCACGCCGAAACCACACGCACGTGAAAGAGCCCGGCGCAGCGATTCGGGTTCGCTGCGCCGGGCTCACCGGTGCGGGCTTCTTCGGGGGAAAGTGGCCCCAGACCGGGTTGTTGATCCACACGTCTTCGTCGGAATACGTCCCCGCAGTTCGGGCTGCTGGAACTCCTCAACCCTATGGGCTGGTCCCCCTTTATGCGGACCCCCATTAGGGGGGATAGCGCACAGACGAAAAGAAGAGGAAGCGGGTTGGCGGTCCCCCGACCGCCAACCCGAATCCTCGATGATGGCGTCCCCACGCCTGCCGCCCTTTCGGTCCCGAACTTCCGGAGCGGCTGATAGAACAAAATTACGTCCGCGGGATCCTCGGCACAGTCACCCAACTGGGGGGTTTTGCTTAGAAATCTCTCATCTGGCGGTTTGTGACGATGCTGCCGGTTGGGCTGGTCTGACAGGCGCTATCCATCTGACGAGAGCACAGTGCGGAATATGACCCGACAGCCAGCCGCCATCATCTTCGACGTCAACGAGACCCTCTCCGATCTCAGCAGCGTCGCCGACGCGTTCGAGCACGTCGGAGCTGCCAAGTCGCTGGCGGCCACATGGTTCGCGAGCACCCTCCGCGACGGATTCGCTCTCACGACGTCCGGCAGCGACGCCCGGTTCGAGGAGATCGCCGCGAACAACGCCCGCGATCTACTCAGCACCTCCGCACTCCAGGGTGACCTTGATGAGGCTGTCCACACCGTGATGACCGCGTTCGCTCACGTGTCACCGCACCCCGATGTTGCTGTCGGCCTCCATGCGCTTCACGACGCCGGACATCAACTGTTCACCCTGTCGAACGGTCCTGCGACC
>JANYGT010000107.1 GCA_025362355.1 Lacisediminihabitans sp.
GTGATCCCCACCAATGAGGAACTGGAGATCGCCCGGCAGTCCAGGGCGCTACTGATGTAACACTGCGCAACGGAATCCGGTCGGCGAACGCTCATCGGAGCTCGATGAGCCCGGCTTTCGTCGGTCGGAATCCACACGCGTCGACGTAGAAGTCGCCGAGGTCCGGGCCGTCCGGATCATCTGTGCCCTCGAAATCGACGTGGAGCCACTCACATCCCGCGGCGCGAGCTCCGTCCGTCGCCTCGACGATGAGGCGGGTACCGAGTCCGCGATGCCGGTGCCGGGCGGCGACGAGCGTGTCGAGGATGAAAGCGTGCACGAGACCATCCCAGGCGACGTTCACGAAGCCGACGAGTTCGTTCCCCTCGCGAGCGATGACCCAGCCGAGGCTGTGACGGCGCAGGATCGCGTTCATGTCATCCTCGATCAGCGGGTGGTCGAAACCCTCCGCGTGCAACGCATTGACCTCCGAATTCGTGAAGTCGCCTCGCCAGCCGTAGTCGATTGTCATGGCCCAAGTCTGGCGGGCTGCGGGCATCCGTGCACGGATGGTGCGGGTGATACTCAGAGGGAGCGCAGGGCGTCGGCGATCAGCCGGCCACCGCCGGTCACCTCGAACTGGCGGTGGACGCCGAGAGCGTGCTCGAGTGCTTCGACGATGATGGCGGCGACATCCCCGCGCGGGATGCTGCCGCGGTCGACCGTTTCGCCGACCGTGATGCGGCCGGTCGGGGCGGCATCCGTGAGGCTCACCGGACGCACGATCGTCCAGTCGAGGTCCTTCTCCCGGATGGCCGCATCCGCATCCGCCTTCGCCCGCAGATAGATCTGGAACTGGTCGGCGGATGCCGCATCCCCCGTGTCCGCGCCGGCACTCGACACGACGACGAGGCGTCGCACCCCGGAGGCGACCGCTGCGTCGGCGAACAGGATCGCGCCGTCGCGGTCGATCGACTGCGTTCGATGGCTGTTCTCCCCGCCGCCGGCACCGGCCGCGAAGACCGCTGCGTCGGCTCCATCCAGTGCTTCGCAGACGGTCGCCAGATCCGCATGTTCGAGGTCGAGCACCACGGCCTCGGCGCCCGCAGCCGCGAGATCGGCGACCTGCGCCCCAGACCGGATGAGCCCGACCGGCTGGTGCCCGGCATCCGAGAGCAGGCGGGACAGGAGCAGTGCGACGGTGCCGTGACCTCCGGCGATGACGATGCGCATGCCTGCAACGCTACGCCGCCGTCCCCGGCTTCGCCCGTGGCGGAACCCCCGGCCGTGTCGGAGGCGACCGGTAGTCTTGACCGGTGGTCACCGCCCTGTATCGCCGCTATCGGCCAGAGACATTCGCCGAGCTGATCGGGCAGTCGCAGGTGACCGATCCGCTGCGCACGGCCCTCCGCAATGACCGCGTCAACCACGCGTATCTCTTCAGCGGTCCGCGCGGCTGTGGCAAGACGACATCCGCCCGAATCCTCGCGCGCTGCCTCAACTGCGTCGAAGGCCCTACCGACACCCCCTGCGGCGTCTGCCCGAGTTGCGTCGAACTCTCCCGCGACGGCGGCGGATCGATGGACGTGGTCGAGATCGACGCCGCGAGCCACAACGGGGTGGATGACGCCCGCGACATCCGCGACCGCGCCGTCTTCGCGCCGGCCCGTGACCGATACAAGATCTTCATCCTCGACGAGGCGCACATGGTGACGCCGCAGGGCTTCAACGCGCTGCTCAAGATCGTCGAGGAGCCGCCGGAGCACGTGAAATTCATCTTCGCGACGACCGAGCCCGAGAAGGTCATCGGCACGATCCGGTCGCGCACGCACCACTACCCGTTCCGGCTCGTTCCGCCGGCGCAGATGCTCGAATACGTGCAGTCGCTCTGCGTCAGCGAGAAGGTGGATGTCGCCCCCGGCGTGCTTCCCCTCGTCGTTCGGGCGGGCGGCGGCTCGGTGCGTGACACGCTCTCGATCCTCGACCAGCTGATCGCCGGCTCGGAAGGGTCATCCGTGCTCTACGAGCGGGCCGTCGCGCTGCTCGGCTACACGCACGGGGCGCTGCTGTCAGAAGTGATCGATGCGATCGGTTCGCGTGACGCCGCGGCGGCGTTCACTGCCGTCGACCGGGTCATCCAGACCGGGCAAGATCCGCGTCGCTTCGTCGAAGACCTGCTCGAGCGCCTCCGCGATCTCATCATCGTCAGCGCGACGACGGATGGCGCTGCCGCAGTTCTCCGCGGCATCCAACAGGACGAACTCGACCGCATGGCAGCGCAGGCCGCCCAGTTCGGCACGGCGGAACTCAGCCGGGCAGCGGATGTCGTCAACGCGGGTCTCACCGAGATGACGGGCGCGACGTCTCCCCGGTTGCACCTCGAGCTCATGATCGCGCGCGTGCTCGTGCCGGCAAGCGACGACTCGGAGCGCGGGGCGCTCGCACGCGTGGAGCGCCTCGAGCGGCGGATCGGGGTCGCTGCGCCCGTGGCTCAGACGGCCGCCGTCACCCCGCCGGCTGCGGTAGAGCATCCGCCCGTTTCGGAGCCGACCGAGACCATCGCGGTCGTCTCCTCACCGACGATCTCGGCGGGTGAGGTCGACGAGATCCGCCCGGTCGCGACGGCGGAGACCACGGTGTCTAAATCACCCCAAGATCCCTCGACCGTCACCTTCCAGCAGGTCAAAGATGCCTGGCCCGAGGTGCTCGAGGCCGTCGAGAAGGCGAAGCGAAGCGCGTGGATGGTCGTCTTCACCGCGAAGCCGCTCGAACTTCGTGCCGACAATGTGCTCGTACTGTCGTTCGCCAGCCAGTCGGATGTCGACGCCCTCCGCCAGCCATCCGCTCCGGGGGACGGGGTCGGCGACCACCTCAAGCAGGCGGTATTCGATGTGCTCGGATTCCGCCCGCTGCTGATCGCCCGCGCTGAGGTGCGGCCGGAGATGCACGCGCGGCAGTCAGAGCCGGCCCGCGATCCGGAGCCTGCTCGCGAGCCGCAGTCTGCCCGCGAGCCGCAGGAGCCCCCGCTCGATCAGGAGCCGCCGGAGCCGACCGAGCCCGACATCGAGCCGGCGGTCCCGTCTGGCACGACCTGGGCGACGGCTGTCATCACCGATGCGGAGCCCGAGACCAAGCCCGTATCGGCGACCCCGGTGAAGACGCCGGTCGCGAAGTCCCCGAAACCGATCGAAGAAGAGCCGGTGAAGGAACGCCCGGCTCCGATCGCGACCGTCGACGGCAAGCAACGCTATGGCGAGTCCGTCGTGCGCGAGATCCTCGGAGCGAGCTTCATCGAGGAACTGACGGTCACCCCCCGAGTCGCGCCGAGAGAGCAGTAGCCCATGTACGACGGCATCGTGCAGGAACTGATCGACGAGCTCGGTCGACTTCCGGGCATCGGCCCGAAGTCCGCCCAGCGCATCGCGTTCCACATCCTGCAGACCGAGACCTTCGACGTCACTCGCCTCGCCGAAGTGCTGATGACGGTGAAGGAGAAGGTGCATTTCTGCGCGATCTGCGGCAATGTGACCGAGCAGGAGACCTGCACGATCTGCCGCGATCCGAGGCGCTCACCGGCGACGATCTGCGTCGTCGAAGAGGCGAAGGATGTCGTGGCCATCGAGCGCACCCGCGAGTTCAAGGGTCTCTACCACGTGCTCGGCGGAGCCATCAGCCCCATCGACGGCGTCGGACCAGACGACCTCCGCATCCGCCAGCTCATGCAGCGTCTCGCCGACGGCACCGTAACCGAGGTCATCATCGCGACCGATCCGAACCTCGAGGGTGAGGCGACGGCGACCTATCTCTCGCGCATGCTGATGCACCTCGATCTCCGGGTGACGCGACTCGCGTCGGGCCTGCCGGTCGGCGGCGACCTCGAGTACGCCGACGAGGTCACGCTCGGGCGCGCCTTCGAGGGCCGCCGTCTCGTCGAGAACTAGCGCCCGCCGGTCACACTTCCACCCAGCATTTAGGATGGGAAGTCGCCATCCCCAGTCCCAGGAGAACCACGTGAGCTTGATCGTGCAGAAGTACGGTGGCTCGTCCGTCGCCGACGCGGAGAGCATCAAGCGGGTCGCCAAGCGCATCGTCGAGACCCGCAAGGCCGGCAACGAGGTCGTCGACGACGTGTCCGCGATGGGAGACACGACCGACGAGCTGCTCGACCTGGCCGGGCAGGTGACCCCGCTTGCATCCGGCCGCGAACTCGACATGCTGCTCACTGCCGGCGAACGCATCTCGATGGCGCTTCTCGCAATGGCGATCAAGAGCCTCGGACAGGAGGCCCGCTCCTACACGGGCAGCCAGGCCGGGATGATCACCGACTCCAAGCACGGCAGCGCCCGCATAGTGGATGTCTCACCCAAGCGTGTGCGCGAGGCCCTCGATGCCGGAGCCGTAGCCATCGTCGCTGGATTCCAGGGTTTCAGCCGCCTCACCGGGGACATCACGACCCTCGGTCGCGGCGGGTCCGACACCACGGCAGTGGCACTCGCTGCGGCCCTCGACGCCGAGGTCTGCGAGATCTACACCGATGTCGACGGCATCTTCACCGCAGACCCCCGAGTGGTTCCGGCGGCTCACAAGATCGACCGGATCACCAGCGAGGAGATGCTCGAACTCGCTGCCGCCGGTGCAAAGGTGCTGTATATCCGCGCGGTGGAATATGCGCGGAGGCATGGCGTGACGCTGCACGTCCGCTCGTCGTTCAACAACAATCCGGGCACACTTGTCATCAACCCGAAAGAGGGAGAGCGCATGGAAGAGGCGATCATCGCCGGCGTCGCATCCGACCTGAGCGAGGCGAAGGTCACGATCGTCGACGTTCCGGATGTGCCGGGTAAGGCCGCGCAGATCTTCACCATCGTCGCCGCGACCGAGGCCAACATCGACATGATCGTGCAGAACGTGTCGAGTGCGTCGACGGGGATGACAGACATCTCGTTCACCCTCCCGAAGTCGGACGGAACGAAGGTGCTCAAGGCGCTCGAAGACTCGAAGTCCGAGATCGGGTTCGCGTCGCTGCAGTATGACGACCAGATCGGCAAGCTCGCGCTCGTGGGGGCCGGGATGCGTACCAATTCCGGTGTCTCGGCGAAGCTGTTCACCGCCCTTTTCGAGGCGGGAATCAACATCGAGATGATCTCGACCAGCGAGATCCGGATCAGTGTCGTCACCCGCGCCGACACGATCGACGAGGCCGTCAGGGTCGTGCACACCGCCTTCGATCTCGACAGCGACGAGGTCGCAAAGGTCTACGGCGGCACCGGCCGCTGAGTGCGGCGTCACTGGGTCAACACGACCCTAGGATTATCGGACAGACGGCAGAACGGAACACCATGAGCGGCATACGAATCGGAGTGGTCGGGGCGACAGGCCAGGTCGGCGCGGTCGTTCGTCGACTGCTCGAGGAGCGGGACTTCCCGGTCGGAGAGATCCGCTATTTCGCCTCGGCGCGCTCGGCCGGAACGACCCTCCCCTGGAAGGGAGTGGATGTCGTCGTCGAAGATGCCGCGACCGCCGACCCGAGCGGGCTCGACGTCGCCATCTTCTCGGCGGGGGCCACCACCGCGAAGGCGCAGGCCCCGCGGTTCGCGGCCGCCGGCGTGCTCGTCATCGACAACTCCTCCGGGTTCCGCATGGATCCCGACGTTCCCCTCGTCGTCAGCGAGGTCAACCCGCATGCGATCGACGAGGCGCGGAAAGGCATCATCGCCAACCCGAACTGCACCACGATGGCCGCGATGCCGGTGCTGAAGGTTCTCGACGCCGAGGCCGGCCTTACGAGGCTGATCGTGAGCACGTACCAGGCGGTCTCCGGGGCCGGCCTCGCCGGAGGCGAAGAGCTGCTCGAGCAGGCGAGGGCCGCGGTCGCGCAGGATGCCATCGAACTGGTGCACGACGGGTCATCCGTCAGTTTTCCCGCGGCGCGTACTTTTCCGAAGACGATCGCCTTCGATGTCATCCCGCAGGCCGGGAACTTCGTCGACGACGGACTCTTCGAGACCGACGAGGAGAAGAAGCTGCGCAATGAGAGCCGCAAGATCCTCGAGCTGCCGAACCTACTGGTGAGCGGCACCTGCGTTCGAGTGCCGGTGTTCACCGGGCATTCGCTGTCGATCAATGCCGAGTTCGCGAACCCGCTGAGCGTGGCGCGGGCGAAGCAGCTGCTGGCGGATGCCCCGGGTGTCATGCTCGTCGATGTGCCGACGCCGCTCGAGGCCGCAGGCACCGACCCCTCCTATGTCGGGCGCATCCGTCAAGACGAGGGTGTTCCGGATGGCCGCGGGCTCGCCCTCTTCATCAGCAACGACAACCTCCGCAAGGGGGCGGCGCTGAACGCCGTGCAGATCGCCGAGCTCGTCGCGGCGCGGCTGTCCACCCCGGCCTGAGTTCTGTGCGCTCGCACTAACCATTGCGGGCATCCGGGATTAGTGTGACACCGGTAAGCCCCCACCGTTCAAAGGAGAACCAGTGTCCATCGTCGTCGTCGCCACCGTCACACCGCAGGAGGGAAAGCTCGAGGCTCTCCAGGCCGCTTTCGCCATCGCAACGCCGCTGATCCAGAAGGAGCCGGGTTGCCTGCAGTATGCGACCTATTCCGACGGCGCCGTGCTCGTCACCATAGAACGCTGGACGGATGACGCCGCCCTCGCCGCTCACATGCAGGCCCCCGCAATCGCGGCCCTCCTCGAGCACGCGGGCGAACTGCTCGGCGCGGCGCCCGAGATCCGCACCCTCCACGACCTCGGTTTCGGCGACGTGGTCAAGGACTAACGCGGTAACCATCTCGCCATGGCGCGCCGCCTCGCTCGACTGTGCCGAGCGCGCCCTCCTGATCCCGCCCCGCGCTCCTCCTTCCGCCCCGCGCTCAACATCAGTATTTGGGTCCTTGAGGCCGTCAACATCAGATATTCGCCCGAAACGGGCACCGGATGATGTCGAGTCCACCCGTCCCGACGAAGTCGGTCGTCCCGCCCGCGCAGTCCGCCGCCCGAGAAGTCCTGCCGCCGCCCGAGAAGTCGTCCCGCCCGAGAAGTCGTCCCGCCCGCGCAGTCCCGCCCGCCCGCGAAGTCCTCCCGCCCGCCCGCGCAGTCCAGGCAGACTGCCCGTCAGGGCCGCCCCCGTGACAACCCCGCCGCCACCACGGCAAGGCACCAGTCCCGGTCGAAAAGGACCTGCGCGTAGGTGAAGCGCGCGGATCCGAGCCTCGCGAGGGCGGCTTCGCCATCCCTCCGGCGATCGATAGCCTGCTGACTCTGCCCGTCGTGGTACTGCCGGCTGTCGCATTCGACGATGAACCAGCCGTCGACGAAGGTGTCGACGTCTCCGACCTCTCGGATGCTCGCCTGAATCGTCACGCGATAGCCCACCCCTCGCAGCGCCACCCGGATGAGCGATTCGGACCCCGCCATCGAGGCCGCATCCAGCTCCCCCTCTCTCGGCCGGATCCCCGCTGGCAGGGCCATGAGCAGTTCGGCCAACTCGAATCTCGGTAGCAGTCCGTGGTGCAGTGCGCTATCTAGCGTCGCGATGAGTTCCGCGCGATCGACCACTCGGGCGTGCTGCAGGATCGCATCCCGAAGCGACACCCGGAACATCCGATCGTCACCCGAGGGGAAACGGTCGTGCGCCCAGACACGAGTTTCGCCGACTTCCGGGGAGGGGAGACGACTGGTGCCGGGTGTGAGCACGACGACGAGCGGCGGATCATGCCCGGCCCAGACCCCGAGCGATTCGAGAGCGGATGCGCCGCCAAGCCGACCACCGAGCGAGACCGCACGAATCGCCGCAGGGGGTGCAGCGCCAGTCGCCAGCCATCCTCGCCTCGGCGAAAAGATCACGCCCGAAGAGCGCGCACGGGCGAGTGTCGACCGGCTGTGGCCGAGGCCGATCAGCGCTGTGGTTCGGCAGAGGTTGCCGAATCGGGCAAGGTCGGTGAGCAGATCACGCATGGTCGAGGATGGTCTGCGCGCCCGGGACTGCAGACGAATACCGGCCGGATTGTGGATTACTCAGGGATAGCCATGGCGTCTGGGAGATGACTTCGGGGTGAGGGGCCCGAGGTGAGGGCCTGCGAAATAAGGACTCCCGAGAGGGTGGCCCGGTAGCGCTCAACATCATGCGGGGGCTCGAAGCACCAGATTACTGATGTTGACGGCTTCAGAAGACGAATTCCTGATGTTGAGTGATGGGGCACCCCCGAGAAGCACCGCCTGCTGCGGAGGCGCGCGCCGCACCACCCCGACCAACCGCAACCCCTCCCCGCGCCGAACGACGTGCATGAGCCGCAGCATCCTCATCTCACTGTCCATCGTGGTCGTCGTGGCGCTCGTCGTGGTCGCGGCTATCGTGATCACGGTGACCAGGAAAGAGCCGACGTCGGCAGCCGAGACGACCGCGCACCCGACCGCCAGCGCAACGGCGACAGCCGCGGCATCCGCCACCGGACCGAAGGTCGCCTTCTACGGCGACTCGTACACACTCGGCACCGGCGCGAGCGATCCGTCGAAGCGGTGGTCGACGATCATCTGCGGTGAGCGCAACTGGCGAGAGTTCAACCCGAGCGTCAACGGCCTCGGGTTCATCAACAACCGCGAGGCCGATCACGTCGACGAGCCTGGCGAGGTGATCGCCGACAATCCCGACATCGTCTTCATCACAATGGGTCTGAACGACAACTTCTCGTTCGACTCCGCCGCGCCGCAGATCAAGACACAGATCACCGCCGACTTCACGCGACTCAAGGCGGCCCTGCCGAAGGCGCGATTCATCGTCGTCGAGCCGTTCTGGTACACCGACGACCGCCCGGAGTCGCTCGGTGTCATCTCCGGCTGGGTGAAGGATGCGGCCGGGGCGATCCGCGCCGACTACATCCCCGACGCCTCGCACTGGATCGAGCATCATCCGGAGTGGATGTACTCCGACGGACTTCACCCGAACGACAGGGGTTACGCCGAGATGGCGGTACGAATGGATGCCGCGCTTAAGAACCTCGGACTTTAAACCTTCGGGTATGCCGTCCTCGGAGGAAGCGCTCTGCCCCCCGTCGTAAAATAGCGGGGTGAGTAACTCGTCTGATCCCATCGATGTCGTCCTGATCGGCGGTGGCATCATGAGTGCCACCCTCGGAGCCTTCATCAAGCAGCTCCAGCCCGACTGGTCGATCCGCATCTTCGAGCGCCTTTCGGATGTCGCGCTCGAGAGCTCGAACCCGTGGAACAACGCGGGCACCGGCCACTCGGCACTCTGCGAGCTCAACTACACGCCGGAGCGGCCCGACGGCTCCATCGACATCTCGAGCGCCGTGAAGGTGAACGAGCAGTTCCAGGTGTCACGCCAGTTCTGGTCGTACTTCGTGAACAAGAACCTGCTGCCCGACCCGCAGGCTTTTCTCAACCCCGTTCCGCACATGAGCTTCGTCTGGGGAGACGAGAACGTCGACTACCTTCGCCGCCGCCACGCCGCACTGAAAGACCACCCGCTCTTCGCCGGGATGGAGTTCAGCGAAGACCCGGCGGTCATCCGCTCCTGGACTCCCGCGATGATCCCCGGCCGGTTGAAGACGCAGAAGTTCGCAGCCACCCGTATCGACGTCGGCACGGATGTCGACTTCGGTGCGCTGACCCACGGACTCATGAACTACCTTCTCAACAACGGTGCCCGCCTCTACACCGAGCACATCGTGAAGAACATCACGAAGGAGAAAGACGGACTCTGGCGCCTGCGGGTCACCCATGACATCGGGGGCACGACGTTCAACGTGCACGCCCGCTTCGTGTTCGTCGGGGCCGGCGGCGGCGCGCTCAAGCTGCTCCAGAAGTCGGGGATCCCGGAAGCACACGGATTCGGCGGCTTCCCGGTCAGCGGCGAGTTCCTCCGCACCGACAACCCAGAGGTCGTGGCGCGCCACCAGGCGAAGGTCTACGGTAAGCCCGCGCTCGGAGCGCCTCCGATGTCGATGCCGCACCTCGATACCCG
>JANYGT010000127.1 GCA_025362355.1 Lacisediminihabitans sp.
CATCAAGGCCGACAGCCCGGCAGGCAAGTACCTGCAGGCGCACGGCGTCGACCGCAATGACTTCAATTCCTACGGTTCGCGTCGAGGCAACCACGAGGTGATGATCCGGGGAACGTTCGCGAACATCCGTCTCCGCAACCAGCTCTTGGACGGCGTCGAGGGCGGCTACACCCGCGACTTCACGAAGCCGGATGCCCCGCAGGCCTTCATCTACGACGCGGCGGAGAACTACCAGGCGGCCGGAACACCCCTCGTCATCTTCGGCGGCAAGGAGTACGGCTCCGGGTCGTCTCGCGACTGGGCGGCGAAAGGCACGAGTCTGCTCGGTGTGAAGGCCGTCATCGTCGAGAGTTTCGAGCGCATCCACCGCTCCAACCTCATCGGCATGGGTGTCGTCCCGCTGCAGTTCCCGGCCGGCGAGAGCTGGGCGTCGCTCGGGCTGGACGGAACAGAATCGGTCAGCATCAGCGGGCTCGACGAACTCAACAACGGCTCGACACCGAAGACGGTGCACGTCACGGCCTCGCCGACGGAGCACTCTGAATCGGGTAAGACGGTCGTCGAGTTCGATGCTGTCGTTCGAATCGATACCCCCGGTGAGGCCGACTATTACCGCAACGGGGGCATCCTGCAGTACGTCCTCCGCTCGTTGGTCTGACACGGCGTCGTTGACAGCGATCGGCTAGGAAGCGCAGCGTAAACTCGCATCATGTCGTTGCTCGAGCACATTCACGGTCCTCGCGACCTTGATCGCCTCACCCAGGCGCAGCTTGGACGGCTCGCCGCCGAGATCCGTGCGTTCCTCGTCGCCGAAGTGTCGAAGACAGGCGGTCATCTAGGTCCGAATCTCGGAGTCGTCGAGTTGACGATGGCGGTGCACCGCGTCTTCGATTCGCCGACCGATGCGATCGTGTTCGATACCGGTCACCAGTCCTACGTTCACAAGCTGCTGACGGGTCGGCAGGACTTCAGTCATCTTCGCGAAAAGGGCGGCCTCGCCGGCTACCCGCAGCGGTCCGAGTCGGTGCATGACATCGTCGAGAGCTCGCACGCGTCCAGTTCCCTGAGTTGGGCCGACGGTATCTCCCGGGCGTTCCAGATGACCGGGCAGGACGACAGGCACGTCGTGGTCGTCGTCGGTGACGGCGCGCTCACCGGCGGGATGACATGGGAGGCACTGAACAACATCAGTGATGACAACAGCCGGAAGCTGGTCATCATCGTCAACGACAACGGTCGCTCCTATGCGCCGACCATCGGCGGCATGGCGAGGTTCCTCAGCGACGTTCGCACCCGTCGCTCCTACCGCAGTCTCTACGACAAGAGCCGCGCATTCTTCGGGATGTTCGGCGGTCCGGGGCGCGCACTCTATCGCGGCCTCCGCGGCGGCCTCCACGGCTTCCTCAGTCGGTTTTCGAACAACGAGGCGCTGTACTCGAATCTCGACATCAAGTACATCGGCCCGGTGCACGGGCACGACGAGCGCGCTGTCGAGGCCGCGCTCACCCAGGCCAAGAACTACGGGGCCCCGGTGATCGTTCATGTGATCACCCAGAAGGGTAAAGGTTTCGAACCGGCCGTTCTCGATACCGCCGACCAGTTCCACGCCGTCGGCCACATCGATCCGGAGACCGGCGAGCCGATCGGCGGAACGGATCGGCCATCGTGGACCTCCGTCTTCTCCGAGGAGATCGTCACGCTCGCTGACGCCGATCCGACGATCGTCGGAATCACCGCGGCCATGCTCATCCCGACCGGCCTCGACCGCTTCGCAGCGAAGTATCCGGCGCGGGTGTTCGATGTCGGAATCGCCGAACAGCACGCGGTGACCTCAGCAGCCGGCCTCGCCTTCGGCGGCCTCCACCCGGTCGTCGCCCTGTACGCGACGTTCATCAACCGGGCATTCGACCAGGTGCTGATGGATGTCGCCCTCCACCGCGCGGGCGTCACGTTCGTGCTCGACCGGGCCGGTGTGACCGGCCCGGACGGGCCGAGCCACCACGGAATGTGGGATCTCGCGATCCTGCAGGTCGTTCCGCGCATCCGCCTCAGTGCACCGCGCGACGCCACTCGTCTTCGCGAGGAGCTCGGGGAGGCCGTCGCCGTTCAGGACGGCCCGACGGTCGTGCGCTTCTCGAAGGGCAACGTCGGCGCGGAGATCGAGGCGATCCGCCGGACGGATGACCGGGTCGACGTGCTCTTCGAGAGCGACGGCCAGGACGTACTCATCGTTACTGTCGGACCCATGGCGGAACTCGGTCTGCAGGTGGCGGAACGACTCACCGCGCAGGGGATCGGCGCAACCGTCGTCGACCCACGCTGGGTCGTACCGGTACCCGACAGCATCATCGACCTCGCCTCACAGCACAGACTCGTCATCACCATCGAAGACGGAATCCGGGTCGGTGGAATCGGTACGCGAATCCGCCAGGAGCTTCGAGCGGCCGGGGTCGACACGGCACTGACCGAACTCGGGCTACCTGACGAGTTCATCGATCATGCGCTGCGCTCCGAGATCATGGAGCAGGTCGGCCTCACGCCGCAGCACATCGCTCGCGATGTCGTCGCCCAGGTTCTCGGCAGTCGGATCCCCATCGCCCGGCCGCTCGACGAATCCGCCGACCAGCGCGCCTGAGCACATCGCGATTTGACTTAGAGCGCGCTCGAAGTTCTAGCCTGAAGCGATCAGGTCGACAGTCGAGCCGGTCGCCAGGGTGCGCGAATGGGCCGAAATCGCGAGTGCGACCAACCACGGAAGGACCCCAACGAAATGAAAAGAATCATCCTCGGAACCGACGGACCGGAAATCGGACGGATCGGACTCGGCTGCATGGGTATGTCGGCGTTCTACAGCGGCGCCGCCACAGACGATGCCGCCTCGATAGCGACCATCCATCGTGCCATCGAACTCGGCGTCACGTTCTTCGACACCGCCGAGATGTACGGGCCGTACATCAATGAGGAGTTGCTCGCGAAGGCATTCGCCGGCAAGCGCGAGCAGGTCGTGATCGCAACGAAATTCGGCACGATGCGCCACCGCGACACCAACGAGCGCGGTCTCGACGGCAGCGCCGAAAACGTCCGACTCTCGGTCGAAGGCTCACTTTCACGCCTCGGCACCGACTACATCGATCTCTACTACCAGCACCGCATGGACCCGGACACCCCGATCGAGGAGACGGTCGGAGCGCTGGCGGAGCTCATCGCGGAGGGCAAGATCCGCGGCTACGGGCTGTCGGAGGCCGCGCCCGCGACGATCCGGCGTGCGCACGCCGTGCATCCGGTGACCGCGCTGCAGACGGAGTATTCGCTGTGGTCACGAGATCCGGAAGCCGAGATCCTGCCGACCGTTCGTGAATTGGGAATCGGTTTCGTACCGTATTCACCTCTCGGGCGTGGCTTCCTCACCGGCACCATCCGCTCGGTCGACCAGCTCGACGCCGATGACTTCCGTCGGTCGAACCCCCGCTTCGAGGGCGAGAACCTCGAGGCGAACATCCGCATCGTCGAGCAGGTGGATGCCGTCGCCTCAGAGGTCGGAGCGAAGCCCGGCCAGGTCGCGCTCGCGTGGCTGCTCGCACAGGGTGACGACATCGCGCCGATCCCCGGCACGAAGCGAATCGCCTACCTCGAAGAGAATGTCGCGGCAGACGCCATCGAGCTCACCACGGAGCAGTTGGCGTCTCTCGCAGCGGTCGCGGCTCCCGTCGGCGATCGCTACCCCGACATGAGCGGCGTCAACCGGTAGCAACCCCTCGATCGAGCCGTTCCGGTGATCGACCCTGTCGAGATCTCGACAGGGTCGATCATCGGTTCACTCAGTCTGTGCCGCGGATGACCGGGTGGTGGAAGGTATCGCCGAAAGCGCGCTGCGACGCCCCAACCCGGTCGAGGTAGGGGGTCACCCCGCCCATCTGGAATGGATATCCGGCACCGAGGATGAGGCAGAGGTCGATGTCCTCTGGCGCCGAGACGACGCCGGACTCGAGCATCCGGTGCACCTCGTCGGCCAGCCCGTCTTCGATCCGCGTCTGGAGTTCGCCCGGGGTCATCGGCGAGGTGCCGCCCGCGACGATCTCGCGCGCCCTCTTGTCGATGCCCTTGATCTTCCCCTTCGCGTCGCGCTCGAAGATATGACCGAGGTCGGCGAGTTTGTGAAGGTTCTCGCTTTCGAAGAAACGGTCGGGGAAAGCGGAGTAATGCGTGTTGAGCACATGGGCGCCGACCTTGAGCCCGACGAGTTCGAGCAGCTCGAACGGTGTCATCGGGAGTCCGAAGGGGCGAGTCGACTCCTCGACGACCTCGAACGGCGTTCCGGTGTCGACGGCGTGCATCGCTTCTCCCAGCACCTTCGCGAGCACTCGGTTCACCACGAATCCGGGGGTATCCGTGGTGATGACGGCGTTCTTGTAGAGCTTCGCGGCGGTGACCATCGCGGTGCTCAGGGTCGCGTCATCCGTCTCCGGGGTCTTCACCACCTCTATGAGCGGCATCACGGCGACCGGGTTGAAGAAGTGGAAGCCGACGACCCGCTCCGGATGTTTCAGTTTCGACCCGATCTGCTCGACCGAGAGCGACGAGGTATTGGTAGCGAGCACCGCTGTCTCCGAGATGTACTGTTCGACGTCGGCGAAGACATCCTGTTTGACGGCTAGCTCTTCGAAGACGGCCTCGATGACCCAGTCGCAGTCCGCGAAGTCGGCCTTGTCGGTGGTGCCGCTGACGAGGGCCTTCAGACGGTTGGACTCGTCGGGCGAGATGCGCTTCTTGCCGAGCAGCTTGTCGATCTCGGAGTGGATGTACTCGACCCCCTTGTCGACGCGAGCCTGGTCGAGGTCGGTGATGATCACCGGCACCTTGAGGCGACGCACGAAGAGCAGGGCGAACTGGCTCGCCATGAGGCCTGCACCGATGACGCCGACCTTCGTCACCGGCCGCGCAAGCTTCTTGTCCGGGGCTCCGGCTGGGCGCTTTGCACGCTTCTGCACGAGGTTGAACGCATAGATGCTGGCCTGGAACTGGTCGCCGGAGATCAACTCGGAGAGGGCCTCGTCTTCCGCCGCAAACCCCTTGGCACGATCGGTGTTCTTCGCAGCCTTCAGCAGTTCGAGTGCCTTATAGGGGGACTTCGCGACCTTGCCGATGCGGCTTTCGAGCATTTTTGTTGCGATGCCGATCGCGATGTCCCACTTGACGGCCCGCTCGATCTTTCCCGGTTCGTTCGAACGCTTGACCTTCGTGGTTCCGGCGATGACACCGTCGGCCCAGGCGATCGAGTCTTCGAGGAAGCTGACCGAACCGAAGATCGCGTCGGCGATACCGAGGTCGAACGCCTCCTGTCCCTTCAGCATCGTGTTGTTCTTGAGCGGATTCTCGATGACGACCTTGAGAGCATTCTCGATGCCGATGAGGTTCGGCAGCAGCCACGCGCCACCCCAGCCGGGGATGATCCCGAGGAAGACCTCGGGCAGGGCGAGGCCCGGAATGGTGCTATCGATGGTGCGGTAGTCAGCGTGCAGGGCGATCTCCAGCCCGCCTCCGAGTGCCAGCCCGTTAATGAAGACGAACGATGGCACGCCGAGGGTGGAGAGCTTGCCGAGCGACCAGTGACCGAGCTCAGCGAGCTTCCGCCCGACGGCCCTGTTCGGAATCTCGCTCACCTTCGAGAGATCGGCGCCGGCCGCGAGGAAGAACGGCTTGCCCGTGACGGCGACAGCGGCGATCTCACCCCTACCTGCGCGGTCTCTCTGGGCGTCGAGAACCTCGGCCAGCTCGAGGAGCGTCACCGGCCCGAGCGTGCTCGGACGGGTGTGATCCCGACCGTTGTCGAGGGTGATCAGCGCCAGCGTCTTTCCGCCGGAGATCGGGATGTCGCGAACGAAGGAGTGGGTGACGACCTCGTCGTCGGAGATCGCCTTGAGATCGTCGAACTGTGCGGCGGTCGCCACCGTTGCCTGTGCCATTACTTCTTCTTCCCGGTGTAGTGGGGGTTCTCCCAGATGACGGATCCGCCCTGGCCGAGACCGACACACATCGCGGTGAGACCGAAACGCACATCGGGGCGCTCGGCGAACTGTGCTGCGAGCTGGATCATGAGACGCACGCCGGACGACGCGAGCGGATGTCCGATAGCGATGGCCCCGCCCCACTGGTTCACCCGTGGATCCTCGTCATCGATCCCGAAGTGATCGAGCAGGGAGAGCACCTGCACGGCGAAAGCCTCGTTGAGCTCGAAGAGCCCGACGTC
>JANYGT010000145.1 GCA_025362355.1 Lacisediminihabitans sp.
GCCTTGCGGAAGAAGGTGGGGGGCACCCGGTCCGGGTCGAATCCGGAGTCCTTCGCATGCGTACGGTAGTTCACCATCTGGGCGGCGACCCGGTTCGGTGTGGTGACCGGCGAGAGCAGCTGCAGGTCGGCGACCTCGGTGGTCGTGCCCGATGAGAGCGTGCCTGCGGCCGCGGTGATCGCCGGGCGATCCGCGAGAAGTTCGGCGGTGGTCGACGCAGCGGTCTCGATCTTCAGGGCGCGGGAGGTCTTCGGATCTTCCACCCACCATCCATCGACCGTTCTGAGGATGGAAGTGGTCATGAGGACATCGCTTTCAAAATGGAGAGGAGTCGGCTGGTGGTCAGGTCGTTGTCGTCGGCGTGGAGCGCATCGCGGATTTCACGGAGACGCGCGGGGGACGGCGACGTTCCGAGAAAGTCGCGGGTCACCGGTGGGCCCCACTGGGCGAGGCCGGATGCCGACATCGGCGCCCAGCCGCACTCGATCGACGAGTCGAACATGTCGCCGTCGGCGAAGTGCTCGACCATCAGCTTGTCGGGATCGCGCCAGTAGTCGAAGAGCTGGCTGCCCTGCACGTGGCGGCCGATCCCCCACGCACGCTGGTATCCGCGCTCGGCGAGGTAGGCACCACCGGCGCCGATGGCGTCGAGGTCGGTGACCTGGTACGCCGAGTGCACGTACCCCTTGCCGGGGCTGAGGTGCATCGCCAGGGTGTGGTGGTCGGCCGGGATGTCGCCCTGGTCACAGCGCATGAACGCCATGGTGGGTCCGAGGTCGCGCTGGTCGGGCAGGAAGAGGAAGTCGCTGACGATCATGCCGAGCGTCTCGACGTACCAGTCGAGCGCAGCGCCGAACTTCGGCGTCTCGAGCACGACGTGGCCGAGGCGCTGAACGCGTGCCGGCTCTCGGGCGGGACGCTGGGTGGCGTTCGCCCGATTGAGTTTCGCGCCGGTGTTGAGCACGAGCGGCACCTGCTCGGGCAGAGCCGAGTGCATGTCGGCGCCGTGGACCACGCCGACGGGCACGCCGGCCGGATCGATGAGGTTGACGATGCGTCCGGGTCGCCCGACCAGCTTGTCGACCTCGGTTCCGAAGTGCCGTGCAAGACGGTCGAGGTCGCTCGCCTCCTGGGCCTGGAATACCGGGCCGACGAATCGCGACTTCGGACCCTTGCGGATGACCACCGCGTCGGAGCCAGCGAAACTGCCGCGCAGTCGGAGTTCATCGCTGGTGCGCCCGGCGATCGTGAAGCCGAAGTCGCGGGCGAAGATCTCCGCGCGATCGAGGTCGGGCTTCTCGAACAGCAGCCACGCCAGGTCGCGCACCTTGATGACCGGATCTTTCGCTCGGCCGCGACTTTCACCTCGCTCCGGACCATCCTCGCTGTGCAGCCCCGAGTGCGCGGACGCGGGAAGGTCGATGGGGGCAGGAATTTCAATCATCACGGTCAGCTTCCTTACTGAAGTGTATTTCTGATGAATGTATCAGTTATTACCTAAATCATCACTAGTGATGTTTGGAGATCGGCCTGCGCATATGCTGAGACAAATGAGCATCGATGAAACAGCGGGAACGCGGATGGATCGTCGCAAGGCGCGCACGCGCCAGCGACTTGTCGACGCGGCGCGCATCCTGCTCGCCGAAGGTAAGGCCTCTTCGGCGAGCATCCAGGACATCACCGATGCCGCAGACGTCGGGTTCGGCAGCTTCTACAACCACTTCTCGACGAAGACGGAACTGTTCGACGCCTCGCTCGAGGAGGTGATGGAGGAGACCGGCAAGCTCCTCGACCTGCTCGGCGTCGAGTCCGAAGACCCCGCCGTCACGATGGCTCGCTCCGTGCAGCTGACGCTGCGGCTGACCTCGAGTCGACCGGAACTCGCCAAGATCCTCGTCAACCACGGCTTCCCGTTTCTCGACTCCGATCACGGTCTCGCCCCGCGGGCGCTGCGCGATATCAAAATCGGGATGGAGGCGGGTCGGTTCGACGTGCAAGACCCCCGTCTCGCCCTCTCCGGCCTCGGCGGAACGATCTTCGCCGGCCTCTACGTGCTGCTCGTCGATCCGGATGCCGACCAGGACGCGAGAATCAGGCAGCTCACCGAACAGTCGCTTCGCCTGCTCGGTGTGTCGGTCGACGAAGCGCGGGTGCTTGCCGCCGCGCCCGTTCCGCCAGCGTCGATAGGGTAGACCGCCCGGGGAAATCCCGAGTTCGTCAGGTCGAACCTCGCATCGCCGGACATGACGATGGTGGGCCCGCCGGAGCGTGCCCACCATGCTGTCAATCGCCATCCATCCGCACGTTACCCGTTCGCGCCGGCGGCCTTCGTCGTGGTCGTGAAGCCCTCGAGCTTGTTGGCCGCATAGGCGTACTTGTTGGTGAACGTCGCCGCGATGGTCACTTTCGACGTGTCGACCCCGATCGCCTTCTCCATTGCGAAGATCACTTTCGGCCCGCCGGCCGGCATGAGACCGTCCGGAAGAAACTGATCCTTGTCAGTGGTGAGCCCCGCGATGTACTGCGCCTTCGAGATCGTGGAGTTCTGCACGAACGCGGCGGGGAGCTTGTTCGCGATCTCGGTCGCCGAGTGCGTGTGAATCCAGTGCATGGTGGCGACGAGGGCATCCACCACCTTCTGCGCGGCATCCGGGTTGGCCTTCACCCAGTCGGCGCGCGCGAGGAGCCCCGCCGCCGGCCAGGCTCCGCCGAGAGCCTTGGTGGCACCCGCGGTCGTCGCGAGGTCGACCGAGGTGGTGGCGACTTTGAGCGAGGTGAGCGCCCCGACGGTTGGCTGGGTCGTCATGACGCAGTCCGCGGACCCCCGTTGCAGCGCGGCGATCGCCGTCGAGCCGGCGTGCACCGCGAGCGTCTGATACTGGCTGCGAGTCAGGCCCTGCTTGGAGGCGATGAACTGTGTCAGCTCATCCGTTCCCGAACCGAGATCCGTGACACCGAGCGTCTTTCCCTTGAAGTCGGCCGCCGACTTCACCCCGCTCTTGGCCGTGCACATCTCCCGCTCGCCGGGAGCGCCCGAGAGTTGCACGAGATTGATGACGTCTTTTCCTTTCGACTGGAAATCGACGGTGTGGATGTACCAGGCGCCGGCCAGGTCGACCGAACCGGATGCCATCGCATCCTCCGCGCCGACTCCGCCGTTTGCTTCGGTCGACAGCTCCATGTTGACGCCGTACTTCTTGTAGAACCCGAGGCTCTCGGCGAGTTGGTAGGGCAGGTAGATCTGCTTGTCGATCCCGCCGACCATCATTTTGACGGTGGGGATCGCGGCCGAGCCGCTCGAGCCGGCTGAATTGCTTCCGCCCGCCGAACAGGCCGCGAGACTGATCGCGAGGATGCCGGCGGCTGCGACAGCGGGGATTGTGCGCTTCATCATTGGATGCACTTCTCTTCCTTTCATGGTGCCGAGGGATTTCGGCGTGGGTGATTGCGGTGCGGGAGGGGCGTCAGATGGCCTGGGCGTCGGACCGGCTCGGCGGACGCCACTTGAGGATGCCGCGCTCGAGCAGGGTGATGAGATATTCGGCTCCGAGGGTGACGACGGCCATGATCACCATGCAGGCGAACACCGTGTTCGGATCGAAGGTGCCCTGCGCCTGGCTGATGATCAGCCCGATGCCGTGTTGGGCCCCGAGCACTTCTGCGACAAGTGCACCGATGATCGCGAACCCGAAAGCGGTGTGCAGGCTCGCGATGATCCAGGTCATCGCGGACGGGATGGTGACGTGGCGGGCCACCTGCAGCGGGGAGGCACCGAGCACCCGCACGTTCGCCACGAGGTTCTGATCGACTTCGCGCACACCCTGGAAGGCGTTGAAGAAGACGATGAAGAAGACGAGAACGGCTGCGAGCAGCACCTTGGGGAAGACGCCGAGACCGAACGCCACGATGAAGATGGAGCCGAGCACGATCCGCGGGACCGAGTTCAAGATCTTGATGTACGGACCGAAGACCGACGCGAGATATTTGTTCGATCCGAACAGGATTCCGATCACGACGCCGACAGCGGTTCCGAGGAGGAAGCCGAGAAACGCCTCCTCGACGGTGACTCCGAGGTTCTCCCAGATCGTTCCGAACGCGGTGCCGACCGTGAACAGGTGCACGAGGCTGTCCCAGATCATCGACGGCTGCCCGAAGAAGAACTTGTCGACCCATCCGATGACGGTGAACAGTTGCCAGCCGCCGATCGCGATGACGGCCACCGCGACCCGGCCGGCCCAGATCGAGATCGATCGCCGGGTCCTGGCCTTCCGAGCGGTCACGAGGATGTCGTCATCGACGGACGTCTCGTCTACGAGTGCGGGCGCCAGCGTCGCGGTCATGCCGCACCAGCCGTCTCCGCATAGGCGGTGGTGACTTCGGCGCGGAGGGACTCCCAGATCTGGCCCTGGAGCTCGAGGAAGCGCTCTTCATGCCGGATGGTCTGCACGTCGCCGCGCGGACGCGGCAGGTCGATGTCGAAGACGTCCTTCACCGAGCCGGGGCTGCTGGTCATGATGACGACCCGGTCAGACAGCACCACCGCTTCGTCGAGGTCATGGGTGATGAACAACACAGACGGTCGCAATTCCTCCCAGAGCTGCAATAGTTCGTTCTGCATGATGGCTTTCGTCTGAACATCGAGCGCTCCGAACGGTTCGTCCATGAGAAGGATCCGGGGCCGGTTGATGAGCGCGGCCGCCATAGAAACCCGTTTGCGCATACCGCCCGAGAGCTGGTGCGGGTACCGGTCCTCGAAGCCGGCGAGGCCGACGCGGCGGATCCAGTCTCGGGCGAGCACGGTG
>JANYGT010000170.1 GCA_025362355.1 Lacisediminihabitans sp.
CGGTCACGAACATCGTGCGCGACAACGGCGACCTCACCCTCGCGGTGGGCGACCGCATCCGTCATGTCGACTTCGGCGAGGGCCGCGTATCGGGTGTGTCCGGAAGCGGCTCGAAGAGCGTCGCCGAGGTACAGTTCGACACCGCCGGACGCAAACGTCTGCTGATCAAGATCGCGCCGATCGAGAAGCTGTAGCGGAGTTCGTGAGTACACCGAAAATGCACGATTCTCCGGCGGATCCGTGCATTTTCGGCGTACTCGCGTGATTTTGCGCTCGCGGGGTCAGCGCTGCGGCTACTCGATGGTCGACCCCGAGGTGAACGACGCCCCGGGGCCAGGAACGTGGGCGGTCCAGGTGCCACCGGATCCGTGAGCCGACGACTCAGCGCCCGCCGACCCACCTGGTGATTCCGATCCACCCCCGAGAAGATTTCTGGCCAGTTGCGCACTCGAGGCGAGCAACTCGTCGAGTGCCGCGGCGAGGTCGTCGTCGGTGACCGTGCGCTCTGCCTCAGCCGCCGTCAGTACTGCCCGACGCACGAGTTCCTTCGCGAAGGATCCGGTGGTATCCACCGCTCGATCGGCAGCGGTATCCACCGCATCCGGCGAGAGCGGCAAACCCGTCGCATACCGGTGGAAGAGGCGGCGCCGGGCATCCGAATCGGGAAGCGGGATCTCCACGGCCAGATCGACCCGACCGGGACGCTCGGCCAGCGCACGCTCGAGCACCTGCACGCGGTTCGTGGTGAGGATGAAGGTGACATTGGCGTCCCCGTCGAGACCATCGAGGGCGTCGAGCACTGCGAAGAGAAGCGGCTGAGGCCCGTGCATCCCACGCTCGGACGCGACCAGGTCGACGTCTTCCAGCACGACGATCGACGGCTGCATCGCCCGCGCGAGCTCTGTTGCCTGCGTGATGAACTGGATGCTCGTGCCGGTCAACAGCACCGCCGTCGTGCCGGGCGTGCGCGCGAGCAGATGGCGAACCGTGAGCGTCTTGCCGGTGCCGGGTGGCCCGTGGAGAAGCACTCCGCGCTTCAGGTGCTGGCCGGCTTCGACGAGTCGCGCCTTCTGCTCTCCGATGCCGACGACGTGACGCACGATCGTCTCGAGCACACCGGGCGGGAGGATCACGGAATCCGCAGTGACCGTCGGCCGCGCGAGAAAGGTGGCTCCGGCCGACCCGTTGCGATACTGGTCACCCGTGAAGGAGAGCACTTGTCCACGCAGCACGCTCAGCTCGAGCATCAGGCGCGAGAACTCGGCAAGCAACCGTGTCGACGTCGCGGCATCCGCGCAGAGGATCTCGATCGACGCATGCTCTCGACCCACCTGGGGCTTGGCCGCTCTCTGTAGGACGACGACCGGCTTGTCGTCGATCAGCAGCCGGTGCACACCGAACGAGATGACGCGCCGTGACGAGTCGGGGCCATCCGGCTCCGAGGTGTAGTCCACCGGCCCGGCATCGAACTTCATGAACGGGCTGAACAGCAGCTCGGAGAGGGATGAGTGTTCGCGCTGCTGGCCCCCGCTCACCCCGATCGGCGGCTCACCGCCTTTGGATGCCAGTTCGGCGAGGGCCAGATCTGCGTCGACGAGCCGGTGCGCCCCGAACTCGTGCGTCACGATCGGGAGAAGGGCGGCATCCGTTCCGAGAAAGGCTTCGAGCTTCTCACCGAGCGGCGTTCGAGTGCTCTGACCGACGGCGGCCTGGTTGATCACATCCTGCATGAACTTCTGGAACGTGCCGACGAACTCGCGTGCGCTGTCATCCATCCGCCAACGCTAACGCTGGGAGGTTGCCCGATGCGAGACGTTCGTGGAATGCGGGCGGAACGGCCGGCGTTTCGGTCTGCGGCCCTGAACATCAACGAAAGCAGTCACGTGCAGCTCTATTCCCCCACCACCCTCGGCGCCCTCGCGCTCTCCAACCGTGTCGTCATGGCGCCGCTCACCCGCATGCGGGCCGGCGCGGAAGGAGTGCCGAACGACCTGCTCGTCGAGCACTATCGCCAGCGCGCGTCCCTCGGCCTCATCGTCACCGAGGGCACCTTCACGAGTGCCGTCAGCCGCGCCTACCCCGGTCAGCCCGGAATCGTGACCGACGAGCAGATCGCCGGCTGGCGTCGGGTGACCGACGCGGTGCACTCCGAGGGCGGAACCATCGTCATGCAGCTCATGCACGGCGGGCGCGTGAGCCACCCGGACATCACCGGCGGACTCCTGCCGGTCGCCCCGAGCGCCATCGCGATCGAGGGCGATACGCACACCCCGCTCGGCAAGAAGCCGTTCCCTGTGCCACACGCGCTGACGACGGGCGAGGCATCCGCCATCGCCAACGAGCTCGTGACGGCAGCGAAGAACGCGATCGAGGCCGGATTCGACGGGGTCGAGGTTCACTCGGCCAACGGCTACCTGCTTCACGAGTTCCTCTCACCCGTCTCCAACGTGCGGACGGATGTCTACGGCGGCTCACCCGAGAACCGCGCTCGGCTCGGAATCGAGACCGTCACCGCCGTCGCCGAGGCCATCGGAGCGGGACGGGTCGGCATCCGCATCTCGCCGTCTCACAACATCCAGGACGTATTCGAGACGGATGCGACCGAGACCCGCGCGACCTACGAAGCGCTCGTTGACGGCATCGCGCCCCTCGGACTCGCCTACCTGAGCGTGCTGCACAGGGAGCCGGCGGGCGAATTCGTGCAAAATCTGCGCACGCGCTTCGGCGGACCGCTCATGGCCAACAGCGGCTTCGGCCAGCTCACCACCCGCGACGAGGCGCTCGACTTCGTCGAGAACGGATCGGCGGAGGTCGTCGCGGTCGGACGCCAGGCCATCGCGAACCCCGACCTCGTCCGCCGCTGGAAGGGCGACCACCCGCTCAACGAGCCGAACCCGCAGACCTTCTACGGCGCCGGCGCCGAGGGGTACACGGACTACCCGGCGCTCGCGGGCTGACGCTCTGGCCCCGTCGAACGGTCGAGCCGCGCGAGGTAATGGGCGCGCGGCCAGGTGCGCAGCCGGCGGGGGAGATGCGGGTAGATCCGCGCGGTCCAGCTCATCGTCCGCTCGTAACGTCGGGCGTCGAGCGGGAGGCGGTACCCCTCGCGCACGGCCGTCGGCAGCAGCCCGGCGGTGACGAGTCGCGTGAGGGGCATCGCGGCGCGCATCCAGAGCGGTCCGGTCTTCGGGCGGAGGAGCGTTCGGGATACCTCACGCACGCGGTCGTCGACGGAGAGTCGGGCGACCTGGTCGTCCCAGTACTCGCGGAACGCCGCACGGTCGATCGGCCAGAGTTCCGCGGGCATACCGAGAGCAGTGCCGACGACCGCGTAGTCGCGATAGACGATGTCGGCATCCTCCTCCAGTAATCGTCCGAAGATGCGCTCGTGGATGAGCACGGCGGTGTCGTAGAGGGTCGCGGCCACCCAGAGCTGCAGTCGGGGATCCGAGGCGTCGTAGGTCGGCGACTTAACCGGAACGTGGGCCGCATTCACCATCGCGATCATGCAGGCACGCTGCTGCGGCGTCCCGTAGACGAGCGAGTACACGTAGGTGAGGGTGTTGCGAAGGCGGCGAAGCGGATCGGCGGCGAAGTTGCTGTGATCGGCCACGGCGTGACCGATGGCCGGGTTGGCGAGCTGCAGCAGGATGGCGCGCCCTCCGCCCGCGAGCAGCACGGCTTCGTCACCGATGTCTGCGAGGGCCATGCATCCATTCTCCCCGCTCTCGATTTCATTACCGAAAACGCAGGAGATTATCGTCATTCGAGACAAATCAGCACTGTTAAGACAAGAATCCCGAGGAACTCCTGCGTTTTGAGAGGGGCGACGGGGAGCGGAGGGGCCTGCAGAAAGTAGCGCGAAACTTTCACTCCGTGCAGCCGCCTCCCGGGAAACGCACCGGTTCGCCCGGAGTAGAGTTCGTGATGGTCGAAATGTCTTGATGTCGAACTATCTCGAGGTCGAGAGATTCATTTCGCAAGAACACACAACACGGACGCGCAACACGATTGGACAATGAACCGTGGATCTCTTCGAGTACCAGGCCCGTGATCTCTTCGAATCGTACGGAGTGCCTGTGCTCCCGGGAATCATCGCCGACACCCCGGAAGAGGTCAGGGCCGCGGCCGAGAAGCTCGGCGGCGTGGTCGTCGTCAAGGCGCAGGTCAAGGTCGGCGGCCGCGGCAAGGCCGGCGGCGTGAAGGTCGCGAAGACGCCGGAGGATGCTGAAGAGGCTGCGAAGGCGATCCTCGGACTCGACATCAAGGGCCACACCGTCAAGCGCGTGATGGTCGCCGGCGGCGCCCGCATCAAGGAGGAGTACTACTTCTCCGTTCTGCTCGACCGGGCCAACCGCAGCTACCTTTCGCTCTCGAGCTACGAGGGTGGAATGGAGATCGAGGAACTCGCCGTCGAGCGTCCGGAGGCTCTCGCCCGCATCGAGATCGATCCGCTCGTCGGAATCGACCTGGCCAAGGCGACCGAGATCGCCATCGCGGCGAAGTTCCCCGCCGAGGTCGTCGACAGGGTCGCCCCGGTCTTCGTGAAGCTCTATGAGGTCTACACGGGCGAGGATGCGACTCTCGTCGAGGTCAACCCGCTGGTGCTGACCGAGGAGGGCGACATCGTCGCCCTCGACGGCAAGGTCTCGCTCGACGAGAACGCCGAGTTCCGTCACCCGAACCACGAGGCGCTCGTCGACACCGGGTCGGAAGACCCGCTCGAGGCGAAGGCGAAGAAGCTCGGCCTCAACTACGTGAAGCTCGACGGCGAGGTCGGTGTCATCGGAAACGGTGCCGGACTCGTGATGTCGACCCTGGATGTCGTCAGCTACGCCGGCGAGAACTTCGGCGGCGTGAAGCCGGCCAACTTCCTCGACATCGGCGGCGGAGCATCCGCGGAGGTCATGGCCAACGGACTCGACGTGATCCTCGGCGACTCGCAGGTGAAGAGCGTGTTCGTCAACGTCTTCGGCGGGATCACCTCGTGCGACGCGGTTGCGAACGGCATCGTCGGCGCGCTCAAGACTCTCGGCGACACCGCCTCGAAGCCGCTCGTCGTGCGGCTCGACGGCAACAAGGTCGAGGAGGGTCGCGCCATCCTCGCCGAGTACGACCACCCGCTCGTGTCGCTCGCCGACACCATGGACGACGGCGCCGCCAAGGCAGCCGAACTGGCTTCGAAGTAAAGGGACAACTCAAGAAATGTCGATTTTTCTCAACAAGGACTCGAAGGTCATCGTGCAGGGCATCACCGGTGGCGAGGGAACCAAGCACACCGCGCTGATGCTGAAGGCCGGTACGAAGGTCGTCGGCGGGGTGAACGCGCGCAAGGCCGGAACCACCGTCACCCACGGCGAGGTCGAGCTTCCCGTCTTCGGAACGGTGGCTGAAGCGATCGACAAGACGGGAGCGGATGTCTCGATCGTCTTCGTTCCCCCGGCCTTCGCGAAAGACGCCGTCCTCGAGGCCATCGAGGCGGAGATCCCCCTCGTCGTCGTCATCACCGAGGGCATCCCGATCCAGGATTCTGCGGAATTCTGGGCAACCGCGAAGGCCTCCGGAAAGACCCGCATCATCGGACCGAACTGCCCCGGCATCATCACGCCCGGCGAGTCGCTCGTCGGCATCACGCCGGCCAACATCACCGGTAAGGGCCCGATCGGACTCGTGTCGAAGTCGGGAACGCTGACCTACCAGATGATGTACGAGCTTCGGGATCTCGGCTTCTCGACGGCCATCGGCATCGGCGGCGATCCCATCATCGGTACGACTCACATCGATGCGCTCGCAGCCTTCGAGGCCGACCCCGAGACGAAGGCGATCGTGATGATCGGTGAGATCGGTGGGGACGCCGAGGAGCGTGCCGCCGATTACATCAAGGCCCATGTCACGAAGCCGGTCGTCGGCTACGTCGCCGGCTTCACCGCCCCCGAGGGCAAGACCATGGGCCACGCCGGCGCCATCGTCTCCTCCGGTGCCGGCACCGCGCAGGGCAAGAAGGAGGCCCTCGAGGCCGCCGGTGTCAAGGTCGGCAAGACGCCGTCGGAGGCCGCGAACCTCATGCGCGAAATTCTCGCGAGCCTGTAGCCCGCCGCTCCTGTATTACCGTCGAGTGGATAGCACTTCTTCGTCCACCGGAGGTTCCCGATGAACAGAGCACGATTCCGCTGCGGGATCGCGATCGCCGCCGTGATCGCATCCTCGATCCTCGTACTGAGCGGATGCGTGAGCGGCTCGACCGCGACGAAGAACAGCCGTGGGGCCGAGCCGGTGGCGTCCTCGCTCGCGAAGTTCTACGACCAGAGGCTCGTCTGGTCGGGCTGCGAGGCGAGCGGGTTGACCTGCGCGAGTGCGACGGTACCGATCGACTGGGCGCATCCGTCAACCGGAACGCTGAAGCTGGCGCTCATCCGGCACGTCACCACTTCGGCGAAGCGCATCGGATCGCTGCTGCTCAACCCCGGCGGGCCGGGTGGATCGGGCTACGACATGGTGAGCCAGAGCCTCAGCAGTGTCACGGATGCAGCCCTCCGCGCGAGTTTCGACATCGTCGGCTGGGATCCGCGCGGCGTCGGCAGGTCGTCGGCGATCACGTGTCTCGGCAACAGGCAGATGGACGCCTTCCTCTACGGGGTGCCGAGCGCGCCGGAGGGGTCGGATGCCTGGCTCGCCTCCCGCGTTCCGCTCGAAAAGGCATACGCCGCGGCCTGCGCGAAGAACACCGGCGCGCTCCTCGGGCACATCGACGCGGAGAGCAACGCCCGCGACATGGATCTGCTGCGAGCCGTACTCGGCGACAGCAAGCTCAACTACCTCGGCTTCTCCTACGGCACGTTCTTCGGCGCCCACTACGCCGAACTGTTTCCGAAGAACGTCGGGCGCCTGGTGCTCGACGGCCCCGTCGATCCCTCCATCACCGAGCCGGTCGACTTCACGACGCAGATGGGAGGGTTCGAGTCATCCTTCCGCGCCTATATCGCGGACTGTCTCGCCGGCTCCGCCTGCCCGTTCACCGGCACGGTGGATGACGCTCTCGCCCAGGTGAGAGCGCTCATCGCGATCGTGGGCTCCGAGCGCCTCACATCGGGGGACGGCCGAACGCTCACGCTCGGCACGCTCGGCACGGCCATCTCGTATCCGCTGTACAGCAAGGACGCCTGGCCGGATCTCAGCCAGATGTTCCAGGGTTTGCAGAAGGGTTCGGCGTCGCTGGCCTTCCAATTCGCGGATGGCTACAACGGTCGCAACGCGAACGGAACGTATTCCGAGGAGACGAGCGTCTATACGGCCGCCCTCTGCCTCGACGGCGTCTTCCCACCCACTCTCGCCGGCACGCGGGCCACGATGGATACGATCGCCGCGGCCGCGCCGACGATAGGCGCGATCTTCAGCTACAGCGACTGGGTGCATGTCGACATCGCCTGCCAGAACTGGCCATACGCCTCGGTGCTCCACCCGGAGCAGATCCACGCGAAGGGGGCCGCTCCGATCATGGTCGTCGGAACGACCGACGATCCGGCCACCCCGTATGCCGGAGCCGTCTCGCTCGCGAAACAGCTCGACAGCGGACACCTCGTGACGCGGAGAGGCGAGGGCCACACCGCCTACGGGTCGGGCAATGCGTGCATCGATCGCATCGTCGACTCGTATCTCGTCAACGGCACCGTTCCGTCGAAGGATCCGCTCTGCTGACTGCAGAGAGAGCCGTCGACGACGGTGTGCACGTATGTGCAGGAGGCTTGGTCGGGCTTGCGGCGCTCGCCCTCAGAACAAGCGATCACTATCGCTGCGGGTGAAAGGCGAATCGGCCCGTCCGATCATGTCGCCCCCCACGGATGCTGCACGAACGTGCGCTCCGAGAGCCTTGTGGCCGCGCGCGGTGGGCGGTAATTTCCTCATGTCGGACTCGGATCTCTGCCCACTCGACGGTGCTCGTCACCGACGGATGCGGAGGCTTACATTCGGCGAACCGCTGAGACTACGCTCACACATAACAGGTACCGGCCCGGCACTCGATGGCGTTCCCGTCGCGGGGTGTCGAGGTCTCTGATGAGTCATAACAAAGGAGTTAATAATGGCTGACTACGTTCTCGCCATCGACCAGGGCACGACGAGTAGCCGGGCGATCATCTTCGACAAGTCTGGCTCGATCATCTCGTCCGGGCAGTTGGAGCACGAGCAGATCTTCCCGAAGGCCGGCTGGGTTGAGCACGACCCGAAAGAGATCTGGAACAACACCCGCGAAGTCATCGGGCAGGCACTCTCCAAGGCGAACCTCACGCGGCACGACATCGCAGCGATCGGAATCACCAACCAGCGCGAGACCGCGGTCGTCTGGGACAGGAACACCGGCGAGCCGGTCTATAACGCCATCGTCTGGCAAGACACCCGCACGCAGTCCATCGTCGATCGTCTCGCCAAGGACGGCGGCGTCGAACGGTTCAAGCAGGATGTCGGGCTCCCGCTCGCAACCTACTTCTCCGGAACGAAGATCGTCTGGATCCTCGAGAACGTCGAAGGAGCGCGCGAGAAGGCGGATGCCGGCGACCTCATGTTCGGCACCACCGACACCTGGGTGCTGTGGAACCTCACCGGTGGGGTGAACGGTGGCGTCCACGCCACCGACGTGACGAACGCCAGCCGCACCATGTTCATGGACCTGAAGACGCTCACCTGGCGTGAGGACATCCTCGCTGCCTTCGGCGTGCCGGCGTCGATGCTGCCGGAGATCCGCAGCTCATCCGAGATCTATGGCACGGCGGAATCCAACAGCCTCCTTCGTGAGGTCCCTGTCGCCGGAATCCTCGGCGACCAGCAGGCGGCGACGTTCGGTCAGGCCGCCTTCGATCAGGGTGAGGCGAAGAACACCTACGGCACCGGTAACTTCATCATCTTCAACACGGACACCGAGATCGTCCACTCGAAGAACGGGCTACTCACGACGCTTGGGTACAAGCTCGGCGACGCGCCGGCGCACTACGCGCTCGAGGGTTCGATCGCCGTGACCGGCTCGCTCATCCAGTGGCTGCGCGACAACCTGGGGATCATCACCAACGCGTCGGAGACCGAGGCGCTCGCCCGCTCGGTCGACGACAACGGCGGGGCTTATTTCGTGCCGGCGTTCTCCGGACTCTTCGCCCCCTACTGGCGGTCGGATGCCCGTGGAGCCCTCGTCGGCCTCACCCGCTATGTCAACAAGGCGCACATCGTGCGCGCCGCGCTCGAGGCCACGGCCTTTCAGACGCGCGAGGTGATCGACGCTGTCAACGCCGACTCCGGTGTGCCGCTGACCGAGCTGAAGGTCGACGGCGGCATGATCGCCAACAACTTCCTGATGCAGTTCCAGGCCGACATCCTCGGCGTCCCGGTCATCCGTCCGGTCGTGGCGGAGACGACGGCTCTCGGCGCGGCCTACGCCGCCGGGCTGGCCGTCGGGTTCTGGAGCGACCTCGACGACCTGCGCAAGAACTGGCAGGAAGACAGCCGGTGGGAGCCGACGATGGCGGAGGAGGAGCGCGAGCGCCTCCTGCGCAACTGGAAGAAGGCCGTTACGAAGACGTTCGACTGGGTGGACGACGACGTCCAGTAGGTGCCCGGCCGCGAGAACGCGGTCGAGTGCCAACATCCGGTCCTCCCGACCGGACCCCTTTTCCTCTCTCAAAGCAAAGGACTGAATACAATGGCAAACAGTATTTTCCAGCTCCGACACTCTACCGATGTCGGCAAGAGCGAACTCTCGGGCATGGGCGACGCGACGACCGCGGGGAAGCCGACTCTGTTCGGTGAGCTGCTGATGGAGGCCCTCGGGTCGTTCATCATCGCGATCTTCGGATTCGGTGTCGTCGCCCAGGTCGTCGTCTCGAAGAGCGCCCTTGGCGATCACAACAGCATCGCGTGGTCGTGGGGTCTCGGCGTGACGTTCGGGATCTACGTCGCCGGAACCGTCTCGGGGGCCCACCTGAACCCGGCGGTGACTGTCGCCGTGGCTGCGTTCAAAGGGTTCCCGAAGTTCAAGGTGATCCCGTACATCCTCGCCCAGATCGTCGGATGGTTCTTCGGAGCGCTCGCGATCCGCATGAACTACACCTCGTCGATCGACGCCATCGACCCGAAGCACACGATTGCGACACAGGGGATCTTCTCGACCCTCCCCGGCAACGGGAACAACGCTCTCAACGTGAGCATCGGCAACGCGTTCATGGACCAGGTTCTCGGCACGGCCGTTCTGCTGTTCCTGATCTTCGCGGTGACCGACCCGCTCGGTGCGAACCCGCATCCGGCACTGTCGGCCATCGCCGTCGGTCTCATCGTCGTCGCGATCGGTTTCGCACTCGGAACGAACGACGGCTACGCGATCAACCCCGCACGTGACTTCGGTCCTCGCCTGATGGAGTTCATCACGGGCTACAAGAACGCGTGGAGTGATCAAAACGGGAATATCTTCTTCTGGGTGCCCATCCTCGGCCCGCTCGTCGGCGGTCTGGTCGGTGGGGCTGTCTATCAGCTGACGGTCGCGCGCACGCTGCCGACAACGCTGCTCAACTCGAAGTAGGGCTGTTCACGTAAAAGGTCCCGCCTCCGGTTAGCCGGAGGCGGGACCTTTTCGCGTGATGGCTACTTGCCGGCGGCGACCGTCTTGGATGAAGCCGGGGACGTCGCCCTGGCCGAGACGGTAACACCGTGCATGTCGTGCAGCACCGTGAGGGTGTCGGCGATCTCCTGCTCCCGCTCGGCCGGGGTCCAGCCGAGTTCGGCTCCGAGGAGCGTCGACAGCTCTGCGAGGAGTTCCGATGTCACTGAACCGATGAACGCGATGTTGGTTCGCCGAAGCACCACGTCGATCAGGTGCACGGCGTGTTCGTATTCGGCGAAGTAGGAGATCTCCGCCGCTGTGAACTCGGGATCGCTCTTCAGCGGCACGGAGGCCTGGTCGGCGAGGGTGTTGATGACCTCGGCGGCGCGAGTTCCGTAGCGGGTCAGCAGGCGGTCGACCATCCCGGCATCGAGGCCGGCGGTGTGCGCCTCGATCCACGATGTGCGTGCGGCGGGGGTCTGCGGGAAGTCCTTCCCGCCACCGATCGCGAGTCCGACGGTGCTGACCGTGCGGGCTTTGCCGAGCTTCGCGAGCGCCTCGTTGGTGAGGTGCTCCGAGAGGGCGCGGAACGTCGTCCACTTGCCGCCGACCAGGCTGAGAAGCGGAACCCCAGCGATGGTGCCGTCGACGATCCGGTAGTCGCGGGAGACGAATCCGGGCTGCGTGTCTTCGTGGCGCGGCAGCGGGCGGATGCCCGAGTAGCGGTACACGATCTGCGACCGGTCGACCACGATCTTCGGAAGCACCTGCGAGATGAGGTCGAAGAAGTAGTCGACCTCATCCTCGGTGCAGACCGCAGGCTCGCGGATGTCGGCCTCGAGGTCGGTCGTGCCGACGAGGATCCGACCCTTCAGCGGGTAGATCAGCACGATGCGTCCGTCGTTGTTCTCGAAGAACAGTTCGCGACCGTCGAGGGCTTTGAGCAGCTGCGGGTTGTCGAGCACGATGTGCGATCCCTTGGTGCCGCCCATGTACGTGCTATCGAAGCCCATCTCCTCGTTCGTGACGTCGGTCCAGGGTCCTGAGGCGTTGACGACGACGTCTGCCGCGAGTGAGAATTCCTCGCCGGTGACCTTGTCACGCAGCACGATCCCCTCGGCCGTCGCGCCGGCGGCCTCGAGATAGTTCGCTGCGCGAGCGTTGTCGCCCACCGCGAGGCCATCCTTGAGCACGTCGAGGGCGAGGCGCTCCGGCTCGTGAACCGAGGCGTCGTAGTAGGTGGCCGTGTACTTCAGGTTGTGGTCGAGGTCAGGCATCTCGGCGAGCGACTTCTTGCGGCCGAGGAAGCGGTGGCGCGGCACCGCGCCGCCGTCACGCGAGAAGGAATCGTAGGCGGTGAGGCCGATCTTGATGAGGAGCGCGCCACGCTCCTTCGGCGTTCCCGACTTGTGGGTGACGAATCGGAGGGGTGCCGAGAGGATGCCGGAAAAGGTGGAGAAGATCGGGATCGTGGTCCGCAGCGGCTTGACGTAGTGCGGCGCGATACGCAGCAGTCCGTTTCGCTCCTGCACCGATTCGCGAACCAGCCGGAACTCGCCGTTCTCGAGGTACCGCACGCCGCCGTGGATCATGTGCGACGAGGCGGCCGACGCGCCAGAGCCGTAGTCTCCGCGCTCGACGAGTACGACATCCACTCCCTGCAGCGCGAGGTCGCGGAACGTCGCGATGCCGTTGATTCCTCCGCCGATGACCAGCACCTGCGCTGTCGGACGGTTCCGGATGCGCGCCACCGTCGAACGGGTCGCTGCTGGCTTGCCCTCTGACGGGGTCTTCGGCTCATTGGTCACGTGAGATCGCCTTCACTCGAATGGTGTCGGAGTTGCATCCACGCTTCTCCGCCTGTTTACTCATCATCGGCAATCGTGCAAAGATGGTCAAGCGCAATGCACATACGTGCAAGGAGAAGTGATGTCTGCAGAAACCATCGTCGGCGGCCCGGACCGCACGACTGATGCCCTCACCGCGGCGCACCTGTATTACATGCAGGATCTGACGATGGATGCGATCGCACGCGAGCTGCACACCTCGCGTTCCTCGGTCTCCCGCCTGCTCAGTTTCGCCCGGGAAACCGGGCTCGTCGACATCCAGATCCGCTCGCCGCTCGATCGCGCATCCGAGGTGAACGCTCAGCTGCTCGAGCGCTACAGCGTCGCGGCGCACGTCGTGCCCGTTCCGGATCACGCGAGCGACATCGACCGGCTGGAGCGGGTCGCGCTCTCCGCTGCACGAATTCTCGACCAGTTCTTCGACTCGAACATGACCCTCGGCATCGCCTGGGGCTCGACCGTCAGCGCCATCAGCCGACACCTCGTTCCGCGCGTGACGCACAACTCGCAGATCGTGCAGCTGAACGGCGCCGGCAACAACCGCACATCGGGCATCGTCTACGCCAGCGAGATCCTGCGCCGTTTCGGTGACGCCTTCGGCGCGCACGTCGAGCAGTTTCCGGTGCCCGCCTTCTTCGACAACCCCGAGACGAAGCTCGCCCTCTGGCGGGAGCGGTCCACGATCAGGGTGCTCGACATCCAGCGGGACATGGATGTCGCCCTCTTCGGTGTCGGATCCCCCCTCGCCCAGGTGCCGAGCCACGTCTACATGGGGGGCTACCTCGACCAGGACGACTACGCGAGCCTCGGTCACGACAACGTCATCGGCGACGTTGCAACGGTCTTCTATCGCGCCGACGGCTCGTACGACCACATCAGCCTGAACGAACGTGCAAGCGGCCCCGACCTCTCGTCGCTTCGCGCGACGTCCCGCCGGGTCTGCGTGGTGTCTGGCGTGTCGAAGGTGCAGAGCCTCCGCGGCGCGCTTGCTGCCGGTCTCGTCACCGATCTGATCCTCGACGAGAGCACGGCGAGGGCTCTTCTCGCGAGCTGATCCCCGTGCGTTCCCGAGCCGGGATCGAAGCCTCCGGCGGGAGTTCTCCCAGTGTTCGTTTTTGCTGTGGCGCGGATGCCTCCCGCCGGTCTAGCGTGAGAGTCAGCTGCCGCCCTACCCGCGGCACCGCGCTGCGGCAACGATGCAGCGGCGCCTGCGGACATGTCTCGAGGAAGAGGTTTCACCGTGAAGAAGCTCATCAATGACCCGGCTACAGTCCTGGCCGACTCCCTTGTCGGAGTCGCGGCCGCGCATCCGGAGCTGCGTGTCGATCACGAGAATCGCATCGTCTATCGCGGCACACCGACCCGCGCCGGCAAGGTCGCGATCGTCTCGGGGGGTGGCTCCGGCCACGAACCGCTGCACGGTGGATTCGTCGGGCTCGGCATGCTGGACGCCGCCATCTCCGGCGAGGTGTTCACGTCCCCGACCCCCGACCAGGTCGAGGCTGCGACGAAGGGTGCCGATGGCGGGGCAGGCGTGCTCCACATCGTGAAGAACTACACCGGCGACGTGATGAACTTCGAGATGGCTGCCGAGCTCTCCGAAGGGGTGAACGTCGAGACCGTCGTGACAAACGACGATGTCGCCGTCGAGGATTCCACCTGGACGGCCGGCCGACGCGGAGTCGGCGTCACGGTGCTGCTCGAGAAGATCGTCGGTGCCGCCGCCGAAGAGGGGCTCGACCTGCAGGCCGTCGCGGCCCTCGCCCGCCGGGTCAACGACTCCGGGCGATCGATGGGCATGGCACTCACGAGCTGCACCGTTCCGGCCGCCGGAAAGCCGACCTTCGAGATCCCGGACGACATGATGGAAATGGGGGTCGGCATCCACGGTGAGCCCGGACGCCACCGCGTTCCGATGGCCGCGGCATCATCCGTCGCCGAGCAGCTGGTGGCGCCAATCCTCGCCGACCTCGACTTCACCGGCGGACCGAACATCGTCATGCTGAACGGCATGGGCGGCACCCCGCTGATCGAGCTCTACCTGATGTTCGGCGAGGTGAAGAAGCTCCTCGACGCGGCCGGGGTGGAGGTCGCCCGCACCCTCGTCGGCAACTACATCACGTCGCTCGACATGGCCGGATGCTCGGTGACGATCCTCAAGGCAGACGACGAGATCCTGAAGTTCTGGGATGCACCAGTCAACACGCCCGGCCTCCGTTGGGGAATCTGACGATGGTGGATGTCTCGATCCCGCAGCTCGTCGACTGGCTCTCGCGATTCCGCGACCTCGTCACCGAGAACCGCGCGTATCTCACCGAGCTCGACTCCGCGATCGGTGACGCCGACCACGGGTCGAACATGGCCCGCGGGATGGGGGCGGTGATGGACAAGCTCGGTGCCGCGACTCCCGCGACCGCCGATGAGCTGTTCAAGACGGTCGGCATGACGCTCGTCAGTTCCGTCGGCGGGGCGAGCGGGCCGCTCTACGGCACGTTCTTCCTGCGCTTCGGCACGACGGCCGGAGCCGTGTCGCAGTTAGATGCCGCAGCGCTCTCCGCCGCACTCCATGCCGGTCTCGGCGGGGTGCTCGCGCGCGGCAAGGCCGAGGCGGGTGACAAGACGATGTTCGACGCGATGAACCCCGCGATCGAGGCGCTGGATGCGGCGATCGCCGGGGGAGCGGATGTCGCGGCCGCAACCTCCGCGGCAGCCCAAGCCGCGGCTGCCGGGCGTGACGCCACCGAACCGCTCGTCGCCCGCAAGGGCCGCGCCAGCTACCTCGGGGACCGCAGCGCCGGGCACCTCGACCCGGGGGCGACATCCACGGCATATCTGTTCACGGCGCTCGCAGCGGCGACCGCCTGAGACCCGCATGATCGCAATCGTGCTCGTATCGCACAGTCCGGCGCTCGCCGAGGCGGCACTCGACCTCGCGCTGCAGATGGTTCCGGGCGACCGCCCGAAGATCGCCATCGCGGCCGGCGCGGACGACGGAGTCATCGGAACGGACGCCGCGAGGGTAGCCGCGGCGATCGACGAGGTGGCCGGCCCCGACGGCGTGCTCGTCATGATGGATCTCGGCTCGGCCGTGATGAGCGCCGAGCTCGCTCTCGAGTTCCTCTCGACGACGTCACCGGTCACGCTCAGCTCAGCCCCGTTCGTCGAGGGACTCATCGCCGCCGTCGTCAAGGCTGCCGGTGGCGCGACCCTCGCGGAGGTCGAGGGCGAGGCCCGCGACGCACTCGCCGCGAAGAGGGGCGCGCTCGGAGAGGCGGAGGTCGACCCCCCGACGGAGGTATCGGGCGAAGAGACGACTTCAACGACCGACGTGATGTCGGAGCGGATGACGCTCGTCAACCGCGACGGACTCCACACCCGACCGGCCGCGAACCTGGTGTCAGCGCTTTCTGGTTTCGATGCGAAGGTCAGCATCGGTGTCGACCGTGGAACAGGCGGCAAGCGGGTGGATGCGCGCAGCCTCATCTCGCTGCTGTCGCTCGGCGCGAAGACCGGCGAGGTGCTCGAGGTCGAGGCATCCGGGCCGCAGGCGAACGATGCGATGGCCCGGATGCGGGATTTGGTCGCCGACGGATTCGGGGAAGAGCCGGGCTAGCCGCGGCGACAGGTTCGGAAACCGCCAATTGTCGCGTTTTCGGGCTGGCGAACCACGTTCGCGGGCCGACCGAAGATAGGCTCCGAGCGCCATGAATCGCTCCGTCACCGCTCTCTTCGCCGCGCTCGAGGCGCTGCTCGTCGTGGCGATCGGCATCGGCATCCCTCTCGCACCTCTCACGATTCTCTGGGCCTTCCAGTACGGACTCCAGGTCGACTGGATCGTGTTCTGGCGCGCGTCCGCCGACATCTGGCTGCTCGGATCCGGCGTGGATGTGCGGATGACGCTCGACCCGGCCATCGCGACCGCCCTCGGTTTCCCGGCGGCCGGCGACCCTTTCGTCATCACCATCGCGCTGCTCGGATTCGGGCTGCTCACGGTGCTGCTCGGAGCGCGGGCAGGTCGGCGCATCGGGGAGACACCGCACAACAACGTCGGTATCGTCGTCGCCATCGCGACCTTCGGCATCCTCTCGCTCGCCATTACTCTGAGCACCCTGTTCGCCGCGGCGCGTCCGTCGATCTGGCAGGGGACGCTGCTCCCGACCGCCGTCTTCGCTCTCGGCCTCGGGATCGGAGTCGGCATGAGTGCCAGGTCGCGCGGACCGTACGTCGCAGCCTGGGGCGAACGCCACTTCCGCGCCATCGTCGACGGCTGGCGCGCGGATGTCCGAGCCATCGTCTCGGCGTCGCTCCGGGCCGGGGCGGCCGCGGGTGCGATCGTGGTGGCCGCATCCGCGATCGTGGTCAGCGCGCTCTTCCTCCTCGGCTACGCGAAGATCATCTCGCTCTACGAGGGTCTGCACGCCGGTGTGCTCGGTGGGATCGCGCTCACCATCGGGCAACTGTCCATCCTGCCGAACCTCGTGATCTGGACGTCGAGCTGGCTGGTCGGGCCTGGTTTTGCAATCGGCACCGGCTCCTCCGTCTCCCCCTTCGGAACGAGTCTCGGCCCGATCCCGGCGATCCCGGTGCTCGGAGCCTTGCCAGCGGGTGACTTCGCCTTCGGCTACCTCGGACTCCTCGTGCCGGTGCTTGCCGGTTTCCTCGTGGCGCTCGTCGTGCGCCCGGGTCTCGTCAGGGCCATCGGAGGATCTCGCGGCCGGCTCGTCGTCGCCGGTATCGGCATCGGCGTCGTCGGGGGAGTCGCCCTCGGCCTCCTCGCCTGGTTCTCGGCCGGCGCCGCAGGACCCGGACGCCTGATGGATGTCGGACCCTCACCGTGGCTCGTCGCAGCCCTCGCCGCGCTCGAGATCGCCATTCCGGCGATCGTCGCGCTGCTCGTCGGTCGCCCGCGCGCGGCCGCGTGAACCCGGATCAGCTGTAGCGAGCGTCGATTCGCGACCGTGCGCGGCGGCGGGCGAGCACGAGTTCCCTCACGGCGACCGCGAGGACGGTGCCGATCAGTGCGCCGGCCGTGTTCGCCGCGACATCCCCGATGGACGCGACGCGATTCGGCAGGAAGAGCAGCTGTGCGAGCTCACCGGCCCCGGAAGCGGCGAATCCGATCAGCGTCGGCAGCCACCACATCCGCTTCGGGAAGATCGCGGTCAGCAGAAACCCGAGCGGCACGAACATGAGCACGTTGGCCCCGGTCTCGACGAAGGAATAGTCGACGAAAGCCGGGATGCCGTGATCGTGCAGCGCGCGGAGGGCGGCGAACAGCCCTCCGTCGTAAGGCGCATCGACCGGGGTGGGCCAGAGCACGACGGCCGCCGCGGCGACGAGGTAAAGCGCGAGGAGCCCGACGGCCACCTTCTGCATCCCACGAGTCATGATCCCATCGTAGGTCTGGCGTCGTAGTGGTGGCTGCATCTCCGGCGACGCCCGGCGGTAGGCTGTGGCGGTGCTGTCGCTCGTCGTTCTCATCTCCGGTGGTGGCAGCAATCTGCGAGCGCTTCTCGAGGCGTCCCAGGATGCCGAATTCCCCGCGCGGGTCGTCGCCGTCGGCATCGCGATCCGCTCCGACGGCTTCGAGCACGCCGAGCACTTCGGCGTCCCGACGTTCGCTGTCGCGCTCTCGAGCTATCCCGACCGCGAGACGTGGGGAGACGCCCTCCTCGAGCAGATAGCGGTCTGGGCTCCCGACGTCGTGATCCTCAGCGGCTTCATGAAGCTGCTGCCGCCGCGCGTCATCGCGGCTCTCAGCCCCAACCTGATCAACACGCATCCGGCCTATCTCCCCGAATTCCCCGGTGCGCACGGCGTGCGGGATGCCCTCCTCGCCGGAGTGAGCGAGACCGGCGCGAGCATCATCGTCGTCGACAACGGGGTGGATGCCGGGCCGATCATCGTGCGGCGGCGTGTGCCGGTGCTGGCCGGCGACACGGAGGCGACACTGCACGAACGCATCAAGCCGGTGGAGCGCGAGCTGCTGCTGCAGGCGGTGCTCGACATCGCCAACGGCGACATCTCCCTCACCGACCTCGCGAGAGAGAACCCCGACCTCGCGAGATAGAGTTGGGCTGTCGCGACTGGCGTTCGGGTGGGCAACCACCGGGGAGCGACTCTGACATCGTTCCGACCGTTCGCCTGGGTTGGACCGGATAACTCTCTTCCGGTATGTCTAAGGAGCACCTGTGTCCACTTCCGCGTCGTCCGAGATACCCCGCCATCGCGATGCGATCCCCATCACTCGCGCGCTGATCTCGGTCAGCGACAAGACCGGCCTGCTCGAACTCGCCGCAGCGCTCGCCGCCGCCGGGGTCGAGATCGTGTCGACCGGCTCCACGGCGAAGACGATTGCGGATGCCGGGCACCCCGTCACCGAGGTCAGCCAGGTCACCGGATTCCCCGAGTCGCTCGACGGCCGCGTCAAGACCCTGCACCCGGCCGTGCACGCCGGGATACTCGCCGACCTGCGACTCGCGAGCCATGAGGCGCAGCTCGCGGAGCTCGGCATCCGTCCTTTCGAGCTCGTCGTGGTGAACCTGTATCCCTTCGTCGAGACGATCGCGGCCGGCGTCACCGGCGACGCGGCGGTCGAACAGATCGACATCGGCGGACCGGCGATGGTGCGGGCAGCCGCCAAGAACCACGCGAACGTTGCCATTGTCGTCTCGCCGTCTAGCTATCCGCAGGTCATTAAGGCCGTCACGCTCGGGGGCACGACGCTCGCACAACGGCAGCGTCTCGCGGGGGAGGCGTTCGCGCACACCGCGTCGTACGACACGGCCGTCGCGGAGTTCTTCGCGACGAGCATCGGTATCCGGGCGGCGCATCCGTTCGCCGAGGCCGACACGGTCACCATCTCGGCGACCCTCAAGAATGCACTGCGCTACGGCGAGAATTCCCATCAGGATGCCGCGCTCTACGCGACCGCCGACGGCGCCGGGATCGCCCAGGCCACACTGCTCCACGGCAAGGAGATGTCGTACAACAACTACGTGGACGCGGATGCCGCCCTCCGCACCGCCTACGACTTCAGCGAGCCGGCGGTCGCCATCATCAAGCACGCCCAGCCCTGCGGGATCGCGGTCGCAGATACCGTCGCCGCGGCCCATCAGCGCGCTCATGACTGCGACCCGGTGTCGGCGTTCGGCGGGGTGATCGCCGCCAATCGCACGGTCACCGTCGCGATGGCCGAGACCGTGAAAGACATCTTCACCGAGGTCGTCATCGCCCCGGACTTCGAACCGCGCGCGCTGGAGATTCTTCAGGCGAAGAAGAACATCCGCCTGCTGAAGCTGCCGGAGGGATACCACCGCGAGCCTCTCGAATTCAAGCAGATCAGTGGCGGACTGCTCACGCAGCAACCCGACGTCTTCGACGATTTCTCGTCGGATGCCTGGACCCTCGTCGCCGGAGCAGAGGCGGATGCCGCCACCCGCGCCGACCTCGAGTTCGCCTGGCGAGCCGTGCGTGCGGTCAAGTCGAACGCCATCCTGCTCGCGCGAGAGGGGGCATCCGTCGGCGTCGGAATGGGCCAGGTGAACCGGGTCGACTCGTGCCGGCTCGCTGTGTCGAGGGCGGGCGAGCGCGCCGCCGGATCGGTCGCGGCATCCGACGCATTCTTCCCGTTCGCGGATGGCGCGGAGATCCTGCTCGAGGCGGGCGTCTCGGCCATCGTGCAGCCCGGCGGGTCGATCCGTGACGCAGACGTCATCGCCGCAGCCGTGGCGGCCGGGGTCACGATGTACTTCACCGGCGAGCGGCACTTCTACCACTAGGGTCGTGACCCATGGCCATCACCCGCACGAGCGTTCCCTTCCTCCGCCGCTTCGTGGCCTCCGTCGCCGCGTCGGCCGTCGTCGCAGTGCTCGGGCTGCTCGGAACGTCGTTCCTGTTCTTCTCCGCCGCCACCGTCGGATCGAACGGGGCGAACGCCGCGACCATCGGGCAACTCGTGCAGGTCTTTCTCGGCTCGACGTTCGTCGTCTTCTTCGTGCTGGCGGTCCTCGGCCTCGCCGGGGCGTTTTCGCGGCGGTACCTCGCGCTCGTCGCCGGCCTGCTCGCCGGGGTGATCGGTGCGCTGCTCGGCACGACGCTGCGGGCGGCCGTTGGTGGAACGTCGGTGACCTCCGACGTGATCGGGCAGATCTTCGAGACCCTCGTCGGCTCCAATCTCACCTTCGTCGTGCTCGTGATCGTCGCCGCGTCGACAGCCGGGGTCGCCACCTGGCGCCAGGTCGTCGGATCGGTACCGGTCTCGGAGCGGCGGATCGCCATCGTCCGCGCCCCCGCAGCGAACCTCGCCGACGGCGAACTGACCCACCTCGATCGCGAGCCGATCGACGCGATCCTCGCCGACACCCAGTGGGACGCTTACATCGCGGCGCTCACCGCGAACGACTGGGAGGTCCTCGAGGTGCCGATCGGTGAGGGTCTCGCCGATTCTGTCTTCGTCGAGGATGCCGTCGTGCTGTTCGGCGGAACGGCAGTGATCACGAGCCCCGGCGCCGAATCCCGACGCCCGGAGACCGCTGCTGTAGAGGCGACCGTCCGGCAACTCGGGCTGCGGATCGAGCGGATCTCGCTCCCGGGCACCCTCGACGGCGGCGACATCCTGAAGGTGGGCGCCACCGTCTTCGTCGGGCGGGGCGGCCGTACGAATGCGGACGGCATCCGCCAGCTGCGCGCCATCGTCGGCCCGCTCGGTTACACGGTGACGGCGGTGCCGATGACGAAGGCGCTGCACCTGAAGAGCGCGGTGACCGCGCTTCCCGACGGCACCGTGATCGGCTACCTGCCCGTCGTCGACGATCCGACGATCTTCGGTCGCTTCCTCGCGATGCCGGAGGAGGGCGGTGCGCACGTCGTCGCGCTCGCCGCGGACACGCTGCTCATGGCGGCATCCGCTCCCCGCAGCATCGAACTGATCGAGGATCTCGGCTACCGCGTGGTGACCGTCGACATCAGCGAATTCGAGAAGCTGGAGGGGTGCGTCACGTGCCTCTCGGTGCGCGTGCGCTGATAGTGCGAAAAAGCTTGCACTCCTGAAGCATCCGGTCGTATCCTGTAAGGCTGTCAGGTAGGCGATCCCATCAGGGTCGCCCGTCGCGACGAGCAGCAGTCGGTACCGACTGCACGAGGCCACGAGCTCTGGAGGACGCAATGACCAACACCTTTCCCGCAACTGCAGGCGTGAACAGTGTCGCCATCCTCCGCACCGTGTCCCCCGTCGGTACCCGGTAGTCGACCCGGGGCCATGCCCCGTCGTACTCCTCATCCCGAACCCCGCTGATGCTTCTCCGTCCGGTCGCCACCGTCGCGACCGCAACGTCCAAGGAATAACCACGTGTCTGCAGAATCACAAGCCAAAGCCACCCCTCCGTCGACTCCGGAGCGAATCGGGACCATCGCGTCGCTGCGGCGCATCCTGCCCTACGCGAAGCCGGCCATGCCGCGCATCTACCTCGGGATGGTCTCAGCCCTGATCGCTGCGATCGTCGCGCTGCTCATCCCGCAGGTGCTGCGCTCGCTGGTCGACGGCCCCCTGAAGAGTGGCGACGCGAGCCAGATCTGGTGGCCGGTGGCCGCCGTTCTCGGACTCGGGGTGCTTGAGGCCGTCATGATCTGGTTCCGGCGATTCTTCGTGCTGCAGCCGGGCACCGCGGTCGAGGCCGACCTCCGCAATTCCCTTTACCGACAACTGCAGGATCTGCCGGTCGGCTTCCACGATCGCTGGCCGAGCGGGCAGCTCCTGTCGCGCGTGCTCAGCGACCTGAACCTCATCCGGCGCTGGATCTCGTTCGGAAGCGTGCTGCTGGTGGTCAACGTGATCACCATCGTCGTCGGATTCGTCTTCCTCCTGTCGATCAACTGGATCCTCGGGGTCGTGTTCGTCGTCTGCTCGATTCCGCTCTGGATCTACGGCTACCTGTTCGAGCAGAAGTACTCGGTCGTGGCTCGGCGAAGCCAGGACCAGGCCGGCGATCTCGCGACCGCCGTCGAGGAGTCGGTGCACGGCATCCGTGTGCTGAAGGCGTTCGGGCGCGGACAGTACGCGCTCAAGAACTTCGCGAAACAGGCCGAACAGCTCCGGGGCACGGAGATTCAGAAGGCGCAGGCGATCGCCGGAATCTGGCTCTGGCTGCTTCTTGTTCCGGATGTCACGTTCGCCCTGTGCCTGCTCGGCGGAGTGTGGCTCGCCGCCGCCGGCCAGCTCACCGTCGGCGCACTCGTCGCCTTCTTCGCGACGGCGACAGTGCTGCGCTTCCCGGTCGAGTCGATCGGATTCCTCCTCTCGATGACGTTCGATGCGCGCACGGCCACGGATCGGTTCTTCGAGGTGATGGACGAAGAGAACACCATCACCTCGCCGCAGCATCCGACGTCCATCGCCAAACCGGAGGGACGGCTCGTCTTCCGAGACGTCCACTTCCGATACCAGGATTCGCCTGCCAAGTATCCCGACCTCATCGACGGTGTCGATCTCGAGCTCGAACCGGGGGAGACGATGGCCGTCGTCGGACTCACCGGTTCCGGAAAATCGACGCTGACCGCTCTGACGACTCGGCTGTACGACGTCACAGGCGGCGCGATCCTGCTCGACGGCGTCGACATCCGCGACCTCGCACTCGTCGATCTCCGCGCGCACATCGCGATGGCATTCGAAGATGCGACGCTCTTCTCGGCGTCGATACGTGACAACGTGATGCTCGGGCGCCCGGACGGCACCGATCTGGAACTGCGCGAGGCGCTCGACATCGCCCAGGCCGACTTCGTCTTCGACCTGCCGTTCGGCCTCGACACGAAGGTCGGTGAGGAGGGGCTCTCGCTCTCCGGTGGCCAGCGGCAGAGGCTCGCGCTCGCCCGTGCGGTCGCAGCCAAACCCGACGTGCTGGTGCTCGATGACCCGCTTTCGGCACTGGATGTCGACACCGAGGCACTCGTCGAGGCCGCGCTACGACGGGTGCTCGCATCCACCACCGCGTTGATCGTCGCGCACCGGCCCTCCACCGTCATGCTCGCCGACCGCGTCGCACTGCTCGAGAACGGACGCATCACCGCCGTCGGACGACACAGCGAGCTGCTCGTCTCGAGCGATCACTACCGGTTCGTCATCTCGAGCCTCGAAGACGAAGAACGGCGCGAACAGCGCGAAAGCGAGGTGAACGCATGACCACGGTTCTCGGGGTCGAGGGTGAAGAGCGTAACGACTTCACGAAGAAGGAGAGCAGGCAGATCCGCAACCGATCGATCCGGCTGCTCGGGTCGCTGCTCCGGCCTTTGCGCACGCGGGTTGTGCTGACGATCGTCGTCGTCGTCGTCAGCACCGGCTTCCAGGTGGCCGGCCCGGCGCTGATCGCCTATGGCATCGACACCGGGCTGCCGCGCATGCTCAAGCAGGACTGGCTGCCGCTCGGGTTCGCGGTCGCCGGTTATCTCGCGGCGGGAATCGCCGGGGCGATACTGATCTCCTGGTACACCGTGCTCACCGCGCGCATCAGCCAGGCGATCCTCATCGACCTGCGCAAGCGGGTGTTCCTACATACCCAGAAACTGAGTCTCGAGTTTCACGAAAGCTACACGTCCGGACGCATCATCGCGCGCCAGACGAGCGATCTCGATGCGATTCGCGAGCTGCTGGACTCCGGGATCAACCAGCTCATCCAGGGCGGCCTGTACATGGTGTTCATCGCCGTCGCCCTCTTCTCGCTCGACTTCTGGAGCGGCGTCGTGCTCTTCGCGTCGCTCGTGCCGCTCGGGTTCCTCCTGCGCTGGTTCCAGGTCCGCTCGCAGAAGGCGTTCCGTTCGGCCAGGACGACCTCCGCACGGCTGATCGTTCACTTCGTCGAGACGATGACCGGAATCCGTGCGGTCAAGGCGTTCCGGAAGGAGAAGCGCAACGAGGTCGAATTCGGTGAGCTCACCGAAAATTACCGGGTCGCGAACCTCAGGACGATCCGCCTCTTCGGGGTGCTGGATCCGGGGCTGGTGCTGATCGGAAACGTCACGCTCGGGGTCGTGCTGTTGGTGGGCGGACTCCGGGTCGCCGACGGCGGACTGCAGATCGGCGTGCTGCTCGCGGCGCTGCTTTACACGCGCTCGTTCTTCGCCCCGGCCCAGGACATGGCGATGTTCTACAACTCATACCAGTCGGCGGCCGCGGCCCTTGAGAAGATCTCCGGTGTGCTCGAGGAGCGGCCGAGTGTCGCGGACCCGACACGTCCGATCGACCTGTGGGCCGCGAAGGGAGCGCTGTCGTTCAGCGGCGTCGAGTTCGCGTACACGGAGGACCGCGTCATCCTCCCGCATTTCGATCTCGAGATCCCTGCGGGCGAGACCATCGCGCTCGTCGGGTCTACCGGGGCGGGGAAGTCGACGCTCGCGAAGCTCATCTCGCGCTTCTACGACCCTTCGGACGGGGTCGTCGCACTCGACGGGATCGACCTGCGCAACCTGCATCCGAAAGACCTCCGACGGGCCATCGTGATGGTGACCCAGGAGGCCTACCTGTTCTCCGGGTCGGTCGGCGACAACATCGCGCTCGGAAATCCGGATGCCTCGATCGACGAGATCATCGCCGCCGCGAAAGCCGTCGGCGCACACGAGTTCATCATGTCGCTCCCGGACGGGTACGACACCGACGTGAACAAGCGCGGTGGTCGGGTGTCTGCCGGCCAGCGCCAGCTCATCTCGTTCGCGCGGGCGTTCCTCGCCGACCCGGTCGTGCTGATCCTCGACGAGGCGACGGCGTCGCTCGACATCCCGTCGGAGCGACTCGTGCAGGAGGGGCTGCTCACGCTGCTCGCCGACCGCACCGCCATCATCATCGCGCACCGACTCTCGACCGTCGCGATCGCCGACCGGGTGCTCGTCATGGAACACGGGCGGATCGTCGAAGACGGGACGCCGCGCGACCTGATCGCCGGCACCGGACGGTTCGCGAAGCTGCATGCGGCCTGGCGGGAGTCGCTGGTCTAGCTGCTGGCGGCATCCATCCCCTTTCCGACCCCTTCCGAACCCCCTCCGACCCCCCCCGAACCGTTCCGAACCCCCTCCGCACCCTTCCGAACCCCCCTCCCGACATCCCCTCCAAAACGCAGGAGATACTCCCGTATTCAAGCAAAACATGCCTCTTTTGCTCGTGAGGGCGAGAATCTCCTGCGTTTCGGGTGGTGACAGAAGCGACGGCTACGGCGTGTGCCGCGCGGTGGCGAGGTCGACGCGGAACGTCCCGGTCGCCGACCACTTCAACGGGGTGCCCTCCGCCCGGAAGTGCTCGAGGGCGCGCTGCTCGTGGTCGGCGGCGGGATGCCCGCTCGCCCTGACGACGCGCCACCACGCGACATCCGCTCCGTAGTACGCCATCACCTGGCCGACTCCACGCGCCGCGCGAGACCCGATCGCGGCCGCGACATCCCCATAGGTCATGACCCGCCCGGGCGGGATCGCCTCGACGACCGCGAGCGCGCGTGAGACGAAGTCATCGTGAAGTGGTGCCGGTGAAGTCCGACTACCCGAAGTCGGAGGCTGGCGGGCTATGGTCGGTATTTCTTCGGGGGATCGGTCGGTCGGCCGGGTTCGGGATTCCGACCGGTGATCCCGAGCGCGACCGACCGGATGATTCGCAGTATCGATCGGCCTAGGGCCTTCACAGTTCCAGCGCGCCGATGTTCTCGCCGTATTGCGTCTGGCCCACGATGACGAAGCCGGTGTGGAGGAAGAATTGCTCCGGGCCCTCCTCGCCGGGCTCCCAGAGGGCGGTGATGCGGTCGAAGCCGCGCGACCGTGCCTCATCGGCGAGGGCGTGCACGGCGAACTTGCCGACGCCCATCCCCTGGGCGTCCGCTGCGACACTGACGCGCCAGATGCAGCTGCGGAACTCTTCCTGGGTGGCTTCGGGATCGAAGTTGCCGCGGATGAACCCGACCACCTTGTCGCCGCTCAGCACGACCCGCGGCCATGACGTGATCGGGTTGATGTAAGCGTCGGCGATGGCGTACGACGGCGGTGTGACGAACTGTTCCTGTCCCTTCAGGAGGGTAAGGCCGTTCGCCGCGACGATCGTCGAAGCGGACAGTTCTTCCAGTCTCAGCTCAGCCATTCTCACAGGGTAGACCGAGTGGTCGATTTGGCGGTAGCGGAAGTCGAAAAGAGACCGAAAGTATCTTGATGTCGAGATACTTTGGAAAAAGAGTAAGCTGTCGGAGGTGGATTGAACACCCCGACTTTCAAGGAGAACAGCGTGGCCAAGATCAAGGTAGAAGGCACAGTCGTCGAACTGGACGGCGATGAGATGACCCGCATCATCTGGCACAAGATCAAGGACACCCTGATCCACCCGTACCTCGACATCGACCTCGAGTACTACGACCTCGGCATCGAACACCGCGACGCGACCGACGACCAGGTCACCATCGATGCGGCCCACGCCATCCAGAAGCACGGTGTCGGCGTGAAGTGCGCGACCATCACACCCGACGAGGCTCGCGTCGTCGAGTTCGGCCTCAAGAAGATGTGGAAGTCGCCGAACGGCACCATCCGCAACATCCTCGGCGG
>JANYGT010000178.1 GCA_025362355.1 Lacisediminihabitans sp.
GTCGTGCTCGGCCTGCTGCCGAACATCGCACACGACCTGTTGCCGACGCTCTACGCGCAGTCGCCGGCCAATGCCAACGCCCAGGCCGGACTTCTCGCCTCCGCCTACGCTCTCGGGGTGGTCATCGGAGCCCCGACGATCGCGGCCTTCGCCGCACGATTCCCGCGCAAGAAACTGCTGATCGTGCTAGCGGCCGCCTTCACCTTCTTCACTCTGCTCTCGGCGGTGCTCCCCACCTTCGGGCTCGTTCTCGCGGCACGCTTTCTCGCCGGCCTCCCGCACGGCGCCTACTTCGGCATCGCCTCGCTCGTCGCGGCGTCTCTCATGGGTCCGGGAAAGCGGGGAGCGGGGGTCGCCTTCGTGCTCTCGGGGCTCACCATCGCCAATGTGGTCGGCGTGCCGGCGATCACCTTCCTCGGGCAGGCTACGAACTGGAGGATCTCCTACCTCGCGGTGGCGGGGATCTTCGCCCTCACGCTCGTGGCGCTGCTCATCCTGGTGCCGAACCAGCCCGGTGACGCGGCCGCGACGATGAAACGCGAGCTGAAGGCGTTCGGTAGGGCACAGGTCTGGCTGACGCTGCTGACGGGGGCGATCGGCTTCGGCGGCTTCTTCTGCGTGTACACCTACGTGTCACCGATGGTGACGGAGGTGACCGGACTCAAGCAGGCGTTCGTACCGATCGCTCTCGTCATCATCGGCCTGGGCATGACCCTCGGCAACTTCGTCGGCGGAAGGGCCGCCGACCGCAACGTCGTGCGCTCGATCTACTTCTTCTTCGCGCTGTTCTTCGTCGCGCTCCTCGGCCTCGCGCTCACCGCACAGACCATCGTCGGACTCGGCGTCTGCCTGTTCCTCATCGGGGTCGCCGCATCCGGAATCTCGCCGTCGATCCAGACGAGATTGATGGATGTCGCCGGCGACAGCCAGACCCTCGCTGCAGCGGCCAACCACTCGGCCCTGAACATCGGCAACAGCATGGGCGCCTATCTCGGCGGTGTGACGATCGCCGCCGGCCTCGGCTACCTCTCACCCGTGTGGGTCGGGCTCGTCTTGCTCGTGCCGGGTGTCACTCTCGCGTCGGCCAGCGTTCTGCTGCAGCGCAGACGCGGAGGAACGCTGGATGGCGAGCACCGCGTGAGCACCGTACCGCTCGCCGCGGAGTAAGCGGCAGGAAGGCAGCGCTAGAACGCACCCTGCGGCGAGTCGGTCGAGATGAGGATGCCGTCCTGGATGGCGCGCTTGCGCAGCGCGACCTTCGTTCCGACGTCGATCCCGGCGACGCGGTACTTCTCGCGGATGCGCTTGAGGTAGGACTTCGCCGTCTCTTCCGAGATGCCGAGCTGGAATGCGACGGCTTTCACCGGCTCGCCTCCGCCGTAGAGCGCCATGACGCGACGTTCCTGGGCGCTCAGCTTCGGGGCACCGCCGACATCGCTTGCGTTCAGGGCGAGGTCGAGCTCCGCCGAGATGAATGACTCGCCCTTCGCCGCCGAGCGGATGGCCTCGACGATCATGTCGGCCTCTTCGCTCTTGACGAGGTAGCCGAGAGCGCCGGCCCCGAGAGCCTCGCGAACCACATTCGGCTCGGAGTAGGTGCTCATCAGGACGGTCTTCACGCCGGTCGTCTTCAGCGTCGAGATCTTCAGCGAGATCGGGATGTTGTCTTTGAGATCGACATCGAGCAGCACGACGTCCACGGGGAATTCCGGATGACTCAGCAGCGCTGGCCAGGTCGAGACGGCAGCGACCATGTCGATGTCGGTCGCTGCGCCGCGGATCCACTCGGTGAGGGCGCCGAGAAGCATCTTGTGGTCGTCGACGAGGGCGAGCCGGATTCTGTTGCCTGGTTCGGACACGTGGTCATTCCAATCTCTAAAGCGAGCTGCTCAGCATGCTATTGGTCTGCGGGGTTCGAGACCACGCAGTCGATTTCGACACGCAGGCTCGAGTTCTGGGTGGAGTCGATGAATCGCCCGACCTTGCCGATTGCATCCCAGGTGGCTGGGTCGACCCGGTTGCGGGCCACGTCGGTCGTCGTGAGCACCACCGGAACCGTGATGGTCTTCGAAACCGGGTCGGGCGGCGAGTTGACCGGCCCGATCGTCAGCTGGGCGGTCGAGGAGGTCTTGCTCTTGTCGCTGACGAGCAGCCAGACCGCCGCGAGGAGACCGTCGCGCTGCGTCGGATCGAGCAGACCGGCGAGGCTTCCGCGGTCGGTGAGAGTGACGGATTTGCCCAACTGCTCCGATTCCGTGATCGCGTGGTACAGCCACGTCTCGCGGCGACCTTCGATCAGATGGAGGCGGAGTTCGGTCGCGAGGGAGGCTGCGGTCGAGGCGACCTTCGGTGCGAGGGGCAGCTTGGTCTTGCCGGTGGCGACCGAGTCGAGCAGTTCTTCCGCCGCGAGGTCGAGCCGGGCAAGTTCCTCGGAGGCCAGCATTCCGACGGCGAAACGTGGTGCCGACACCGTGCTCTGCACGAGTACCCGATCGAGTTCGAGCTGGACGATGCGACGGAACCGACGCACGACGGAGAGGCCGAAGATCGAGGGCGCGACGCACAGTACGACGACGAGGAGCTGTGCTGGGAGGTTCTGCTCGGTGATCTTCGTGTCGAGCACCACGGCGGCTGCCATCGCGATCGCGAGGAGGATCGCCGCGGCGAGAATCTCCCGTCCTCTCCGAAGCGTGATGGCGACGAGCAGCCCGAATCCGACCGATGCCGACGCCGTCGCGTACTTTCCGACATCGTGCATCGGCCAGATCGCGATGAGGTCGAGGGCGGTGACCGCGGCGAGGGCGACGAGGAAGACGACGAACATCGCATTCGGCATCCGTTCCCCGCGGGTCGCAATTGCGACGGCGACTCCGGCGAGCGTCAGGGCGTAGAGCAGCCAGGCTGCAGCCCCCGGCAGGAGGTTCGGGTAGCTTCCGGCGTGCACGAAGAAGACGCCGAGGCCGTAGATGCCCTGGATGGCGGCGAGCACACTCGCGCCGACACCGAGGTACCCGGTGCCGAGGCTCGCGCCACGGGCACTAGCCGAACGCATCGCGCGGCCCGCCGTCGAGGCGGTGGGCACCCCGCGACGGTTCTTGCGCCCCAGGATGACGCCGAGGGTGTTCTCTTCCGGAGCTGACCAGCCGCTCACTTCGGTACCTCGAGTACCACTGTCGTGCCCGCGCCGGGGGAGGAGAAGAGTCGCGCGTTGCCGCCGACCTCCTGGAGGCGTCCGACGACGCTGTCTTTGAAGCCGAGTCGCGCCTCGTCGATGTCTTTGATCTCGAAACCGACCCCGGCATCCGTGACCATCGCGCGCACCGTCGTCGCATCGTCGGTGATGGTGACATGGGCATCCGTGACGCCGGAGTGCCGCCGGACATTCTCGAGACATTCGGCGAGCGCGAGCAGGAACGCGTCGAGCACGTCACTCGGGAGAAGCACCTGGCCTGTGCCGTGCCAGCTGACCTCGAGACCCATTCGCCCGAAGCGCTGTTTGACCGATTCGAGCGTCGTTCCGAGCGCCGTCTCTTCGACCGGTTCGAGATTGTAGGCTCCGGATGACTGGGGCACCGGTGTCGCTCCGAGCCTCAACTGGCGAAGCAACCGGGCATCGTCATTCGCCTGCTGCTGCAGCGCCGAGGGGGCGACCCCGACCCCGGAGTGTGCAAGCAGTGTCAGCGTCGCCAGCACCGTATCGTGCAGCAGACGCGCCCCCTGCCTGCGCTGCGCCTCGGTCTCGCTCGCCTGCCGCTCGGCGCGATGAGCGCGGCCGATGCTGTAGATGCGGCGTGCCGCCCGCGGGATGCTGGCCGCAAGCCAGTATCCGAAGACCGCCATGACGATCCAGCCGAGCGCGATCGAGGCGCCCTCGACGGTGATGAACTGGCGCTCGCCGATCACCATCTCGGCAAGTACCGTCGACGCGACCAGCCCGATGAGCAGCATCGCGAACCGCGCCGCGCTCGACGTGAGCACGATCGCAAAGGAGGCGATCGCCCCGCCGGCGAGGGGAACGAGCGCCGTCCGCAACCCCGCGGTGGCTGCACCGCTGATCGACGGTTGGAGCACGATGAGGATCGCGAGGCCCGCGAGCATCCCGAGCACCACCCAGACGATGGAGTGGCTGAACCCCACCCGCACGAGGCAGAAGAGGAGTACGGCGAGCAGGGGGAGCACGGAGAGCAGCGTCATCGCGGTGACCACGCCGGGCACGGCGAGGCAGAGGATGGCGAGGATCGTCGATGCGAGACCGATGGCTCTGGCTGAGCGCAGCAGAAGACGATCGCGCTCTTTGGCGATGAGTTCCACGCTCGTAATCGTGCCATACTGCGAACGGAAGTGCGGTCGCCCCGGCAGACGGGGTGCCGTGTCGCTCGCCGAGACGGTGCGCTCGCCGAGAACTACTCGGGGGTCAGCCATCCCTCGCGGATGCCGTGTCGACGCAACAGCAGTTTCGTCCCGAGGTCGATGCCGGCGTCGCGGTACTTGCGTCGCCCACGCTTGATGTACGACTTCACGGTCTCGTCGGTCGTGATCATCTCGCGCGCGACCTCGCGGATGGAGCGGCCGGAGGCGTAGAGCACCAGCGCGCGACGCTCCTGTTTTCCGAGTCCGGGTTCCGTCGTGGTCGACAGGGCGTCGAGCGCCTCGGTGAGCGGCCTGTTGCGATAGTGCTCGCCGAGTGCTGCCGATCGGATGGCGAGCACGAGTTCGTCGGCCGAGTCGGTCTTCGGCACGAAGGCGAGTGCTCCGGCCTTGATCGCGCCGTGAACCGAACCCGCATCGGCATGGCGGCTCACGACGATCGTCTTCGTTCCGGTGGATGACAGCGCCCGCACCTTCGCGCCGATGGCGATGTCATCGTCGAGATTGAGGTCGAGCACCGCGACGTCGACCGGGAACGCCACGTCGGTGAGCAGGCCGATCCATGTCGTTTCGCGAATGACGACCTGCAGATCGGGAGCTCGCGCGGCGATGTGAGCGGCGATTCCGTCGACGACCAGTCGATGATCGTCGACGATCGCCACCCTGACCTTTGCCGGGTGAGTCCCGACGGTTTGGAGAGCCACGATTCCCCTCAATAACCTGACGGGCCGGTGTCGACAGCGGACCGTTCTGTCCCTCAGCATAGCGAACATGAGACAATCTCGTCTGTTGCAGCTCATGACCTGTCGCTCAGGATTCGAGGAGTCGCCTCAACTGCGATCCGACCAGGTGGTCTTCGATGAGGAATCCGTCGTGACCGAATTCGGAGTGGATGACCACGGCGGTCCGACCGTCGATATTGTGCGTGAGCCCAGCGGCGATCGCCTGCTGGTCGGCGACGGGGTAGTAGCGGTCGCTGTCGATGCCGAGAACCATGCTGCGGGCCGTCACGCGTGACAGGGCGGATTCGAGACCACCGCGGTCGCGCCCGATGTCATGGGAATTCATGGCCTGGGCGAGCACGATGTAGCTGTTCGCATCGAAGCGACGGGTGAATTTATTGCCGTGGAAGTCGAGATAGCTCTCCACCGCGAACTTTCCGTGAGCTCCCAGCGGGCTGATACTCGACTGCCAGCTGCGCTCGAATCGGTCGTTGAGCTCCGTCGGCGAACGGTAGTTGAGCAGTGCCATGCGCCGGGCGAGGGCGAGGCCGCGATGGGGACCGTCGCCATCCGCCGCCTCGTAGTAGTCACCGTCGGCGAAGCCCGGATCCATCTGCACCGCCTCGATCTGCACCGAGTTGAGGGCGATCTGGTCGGCGCTCGAGATCGGCGGGGCGGCGAGGATTCCCACTCGTTCGAGCCGCTCCGGATAGGAGATCGCCCACTCGAGTGACTGCATGCCGCCCATCGATCCGCCGAGCACCGCGGCGAAGCGCTCGATGCCGAGGGTATCCGCAAGGGCGACCTGGGCCGCGACCTGGTCGCGGATCGTGAGGTAGGGGAAGCGGGAAGCCCATTCTCGACCGTCGGGCGCGAAGGATGCCGGCCCCGTGCTCCCCTGGCAGCCGCCGAGCATGTTCGGCGCGATCACGAACCACCGGTCGGTATCGATGGCCTTACCGGGGCCGACGACCCCGGACCACCAGCCCGCCGTCGAATGCCCGGGTTCCGGCGCCCCGATCACATGGCTGTCGCCGGTGAGGGCGTGAAGGATCATCACCGCATTGCCGCGGTCGGTCGCGAGTTCACCCCACGTCTCGTACGCGATCCGCGCCGTCGGAAGCGAGCCTCCGCGTTCAAGTGCGCGCGCCCCGATCGACGCGAACTGGCGATGTCCGGGCGGATCACCCTCCCGCCACGCTCCGGTCGCCGCGGGCTTGCCGGCGATGGCGCGTGCGTTGGCCTCGGTGACGAAGCTCGCGGGCGCCGTGTCTTCCGGTGTCTGCCAATCCATAACTGCTCAAGTATCTCAAGCTGCGGGCCCCCTTCCGGCCGTGTTACGGGCCGGGGGAGGCCCGGTGGTCAGGCCCTCGAGGAGGCGGCGCTGACGGCGCGGGCGGCCGCGAAGCCGAACTCGAGATCGGCGATTATGTCGTCGATGTTCTCGAGGCCGACCGACAGTCGCACGAGCCCGGGTGTCACCCCGGCGGTGAGCTGCTGCTCCGGGGTGAGCTGCGAGTGGGTCGTCGAGGCCGGGTGGATGATCAGGCTGCGCACGTCGCCGATGTTGGCCAGGTGACTGAACAGGGTGACACTGTCGACCAGGGCGCGGCCGGCATCCACTCCGCCCTTCAGCTCGAACGACAGAACGGCGCCGACACCCTTCGGCGCGTACTCGTTCGCCTTCGCGTACCACGGGCTCGACGGGAGTCCCGAGTAGTTGACGGACGCGACATCGTCGTGGCCGTCGAGGAACTCGGCGACGGCCTGGGCATTCTGCACGTGACGCTCGATACGAAGGGAGAGGGTCTCGATTCCCTGGATGAGCTGCCAGGCGCTCGCCGGGGCGATCGAGGCACCGAGGTCACGGAGCCCCTGCACACGGGCCTTGATGATGTAGGCGATCCCGTCGCCGACCGCGGTCGTGTAGCTCGCGCCGTGGTAGCTCGGGTCGGGCTCGGTGAGGCCGGGGAACTTCTCGACGTTCTTCGACCATTCGAACTTTCCGCCATCGACGATGATGCCGCCGATGACCGTTCCGTGGCCGCCGAGGAATTTGGTCGCGGAGTGCACGATGATGTCGGCTCCGTGCTCGAACGGACGGATCAGGTACGGCGTCGCGATCGTGTTGTCGACGATGAGGGGCACGCCGTTCTTGTGGGCGACGTCTGCGACCAGCCGGATGTTGAGGATGTTGATCTTCGGGTTTCCGATCGTCTCGGCGAAGAACAGTTTCGTGTTCGGCCGGACGGCAGCCTCCCAGGCCGCGGCATCGTCCTGGTCCTCGACGAACGTCGTCTCGATGCCGAGCTTCGCGAGCGTGTACTTGAACAGGTTGTAGGTGCCACCGTAGATGGATGAGGATGACACGATGTGGTCGCCGGCCTCAGCGAT
>JANYGT010000186.1 GCA_025362355.1 Lacisediminihabitans sp.
CATCAAGAGCGACGGCGAGGCCGGCTACATCTCCGGGGATCTGGCCTACTACCTGAACAAGCGCGAGCGGGGATTCGAGCGCAACTTCATCATGCTCGGGGCCGATCACCACGGCTACGTGAGGAGGCTCATGGCGATGACAGCGGCCTTCGGGGACACCCCGTACGTCAACCTAGAGATCCTCATCGGGCAGATGGTGAACCTCGTCAAAGACGGCAAACCGCAACGGATGAGTAAGCGCAACGGCACGATCGTGGTGCTGGAAGACCTGGTGGATGCGGTCGGAGTGGATGCCGCGCGATACGCCCTCGTGCGCTCGTCGGCCGACTCCCAGCTCGACATCGACCTCGACCTGCTCACGAAACGTACCAATGAGAATCCCGTCTTCTACGTGCAGTACGCGCACGCGCGCACCCGCTCGGTGGCGCGCAACGCCGCCGCTGCCGGAGTAGATCGCAGCGCATTCGATGCCTCACTGTTGACGCACGATACCGAGAGCATCCTGCTCGGCGTCCTCGCCGAGTTTCCGCGCGTGATCACCCAGGCTGCCGAACTGCGCGAGCCGCACCGCGTCGCGCGGTACGCCGAGGAACTCGCCGGCGCCTACCACCGCTGGTACGACAGCTGTCGCGTCACGCCGCTCGGCGACGAGACGGTCACCGACCTCCACCGCACCAGGCTCTGGCTGAACGATGCGACCGGAGTAGTGCTTCGCAACGCGCTCGCACTCCTCGGCGTCAGCGCCCCGGAGCGGATGTGACCACGCTGTCAGACGCGCCCCGTCGCCGGCACCGCGGAAGAAACGCGCTGATCGCGCTCGTGATCCTCGTCATCCTGCTCGTCATCGCGGCGATCGTCGCCGACGGTTTCGTGCGACGGACGGAGGCGCAGGTGGTCGAGTCGAATATCCGCAGCTCGCTTGCGATTCCGGCATCCACACCGGTCGACGTCACCGTGGGCGGAACCTCCGCGATTCTGCAATACCTCGCCGGAAAACTCGACCGGGTCGATGTCGAGGTGCCGTCGGTGACGGCCGGCGGCTTTTCCGGAGCCGCGAGCCTCACCGCGAAGGGCATCTCGACCAGCTCCTCCGGTGCCGTCGACTCCGCCACACTCTCGATCTCGACCGACCAGGCGGGGCTGAAGAAGCTGCTCGCCGGATTCAGCACGGTGAACGTCACGTCGTTGGCGATCGCCTCCGGTGCCGTGAAGATCGGCACATCCGTCTCGGTGCTCGGACTGAAGGTTCCGGTCGCTGCATCCGTCATCCCCTCGGCGGTGAACGGCAAGCTCGTTCTGACCCCTCGATCATTCGTCATCAACGGTGCGACAATTCCAGCGGCCGATGTGGCCGGCAAATTCGGCGGGATCGCCGATTCGTTGACGAAAGCGCAGACCGTCTGCGTCGCCGACCAGCTGCCGAAGGCACTTCGTCTCGACACCGCGAGGGTCGCAGGCACGTCGTTGCGGTTGAGCGTCAGCGGCACGTCGCTCGTACTGAACAACGATCTCTTCGCCAACAAGGGCACCTGTCAAGGCCAGTGATCGGCTTGTCGATACACTTATCCGGGCTTCGTGGGCTGTGCCAGGTCAGTCCGTAGTGCTCCGTCGATCATCCGTGAGGCTTTCCGTGTCTGCCAGTCCGCTCGCCCCCGCGTGGCTCTCCCCACCCGCGGATGCCAACGACCTGCCGCGGTCGGTCTGGCCCGAAAACGCCACACGAGCGACGAGCGGCGAACTGCTCCTCGCCGGGGTCCCGGCGGGCGACCTCGCTGCCCGCTTCGGCACGCCCGTCTTCGTCATGGACGAGGCGGATGTCCGGGCCCGCGCCGAGAACGCCCGCGCCGCCTTCGACAGCGCGTTCGCCCGCGTCGGAACGACCGCGAAGGTCTACTACGCCGGCAAGGCGTTCCTCTGCACCGAGATCGCCCGCTGGGTGAGCGGAGCCGAACTGTACATCGACGTCTGCAGCGGGGGAGAGCTCGCCGTGGCGCTCGCCGCCGGTGTCGATCCGTCCCGGCTCGGCTTCCACGGAAACAACAAGTCCGTCGCGGAGATCGATCGGGCGGTTCGCGAGGGCGTCGGCGTGATCGTGATCGACTCGATCATCGAGATCGGACGGATCGCGGATGCCGCCACCCGCCACTCGCGTGTGCAGAAGGTGCGGCTGCGGCTCAACAGCGGTGTGCATGCCCATACCCACGAATATCTCGCGACGGCCCGCGAGGACCAGAAGTTCGGCATCACCATCGCCGATGCCGGAGCTGCCGTCCGCGACATCCGCTCGCACGACTCGCTTGAGTTCCTCGGCCTCCACTCGCACATCGGATCGCAGATCTTCGAGCCCGACGGCTTCGTCGAGGCGGCCAGCCGACTCCTCACCCTGCACGCGGAGCTTCTCGCGGACGGGCCGGTGCCCGAACTGAATCTCGGTGGCGGCTTCGGCATCGCCTACACGAGCGCGGACGAGGTGCTGCCCATCGCCGTGATCGCCGGAAAGCTCGCCGACATCGTCGCGACGGAGTGCTCGCGGCTCGGCATCCCGATGCCTGTCGTCGCGGTCGAACCCGGGCGTGCGATCGTCGGACCGTCGACGGTGACGCTGTACGAGGTCGGCACGATCAAGGATGTGCTCGTCGAGGGTTCGGCAGTAAGGAGGTACGTCAGCGTCGATGGCGGGATGAGCGACAACATCCGTCCGGCGCTGTACGCCGCCGACTACACCGCACGCCTCGCCAACCGGACCTCGGCCGCTGAACCGGCGCTCGTGCGGATCGCCGGAAAACACTGCGAGAGCGGGGACATCGTCGTACGCGACGACTACCTGCCGGGCGACGTGACGCCGGGCGACCTGCTCGCGGTGGCTGCGACCGGTGCGTATTGCTGGTCCCTCGCGAGCAACTACAACTACCTCGGGCGCCCGCCGGTCGTCGCGGTGCTCAACGGGGTCGCCCGCCTGATCGTGCGGGGCGAGACCGAGGCCGACCTGCTGTCGAGAGACGTCGGCATCGACCGGGAAACAGTAACTACAGAAGCAGAGGTCGCATCATGATCGAGTACCGCAACCTCCGGGTGGCACTTCTCGGCGCAGGGTCTGTCGGAGCCCAGGTCGCCTCGCTGCTGCTCGAGCACGGCCCCGAACTGGCCAACCGCGCCGGCGCCGGCCTGGAGCTCGTCGGCATCGCGGTACGCGATCCGGAAGCACAGCGAACGGCGGAGTTGCCGGCAGAACTGTTCACGACCGATGCCGAATCCCTCATCCTGGGCGCCGACATCGTCATCGAGCTGATGGGCGGACTCGAGCCGGCTCGCACCCTCATCCTGCAGGCGCTCAATTCCGGTGCCGACGTGATCACCGGCAACAAGGCGCTTCTGGCCACCCACGGCCCCGAGTTGTTCGAAGCCGCGGAGCAGGTCGGCGCCCAGCTCTACTACGAGGCGGCGGTCGCCGGGGCGATCCCGATCATCCGACCGCTTCGCGACAGCCTCGCCGGCGATCGGATCAAGCGCATCCTCGGCATCGTCAACGGCACGACGAACTTCATCCTCGATCGCATGGACACCGTCGGGGAGAGTCTCGAGGCGGCCCTCGCGACAGCGACCGAGCTCGGCTACGCGGAGAAGCCGGATCCCTCGGCCGACACCGAGGGATTCGATGCGGCCCAGAAGACGGCCATCCTCGCGAGCCTCGCCTTCCACACGACGGTCCCACTCGACGCCGTCTATCGCGAAGGCATCACGAAGGTAACGCTCGAGGAGGTCGAGGCCGCGAAGAAAGCCGGCTACGTCGTCAAGCTGCTCGCCATCTGCGAGCGACTGACGGATGCCGACGGGGTCGAGGGCGTCTCGGCCCGGGTCTATCCGGCGCTCGTGCCGCGCGATCATCCGCTCGCTGCCGTTCACGGGGCGAAGAACGCAGTCTTCATCGAGGCGGAGGCCGCGGGCGACCTGATGTTCTACGGTGCCGGTGCCGGCGGCATCGAGACGGCCTCAGCGGTGCTCGGCGACCTCGTGTCCGCGGCACGCCGCCACGTCATCGGCGGCCCGGGCGTCGCAGAGTCGACCCACGCCAACCTTCCGATCCTGCCGATCACCGCCGTGACGACGCGGTACCAGATCACGCTCAGCGTCGTGGATGCGCCTGGCGTGCTCGCGGAGATCGCCACGCTGTTCAGCGAGCACGGCGTCTCGGTCGAGGCGCTGACCCAGTCGGTACAGCCCCAGTCGGTACAGCCCCACGCGATTCAAAACAGCACCACGCCCACCGCTACCCTTGTAATCGGAACGCACGAGGCATCCGAAGCAGCTCTTGCGGCGACCGTCGAGGCCCTCGAGGCGAGCGACGTCGTCAGCACGGTCACATCAGTATTGAGAGTCGAAGGTTTATAGATGGCCCACCAGTGGCGCGGGGTTCTCCGCGAATACGCAGATCGCCTCGACATCTCGGATGCGACCCCGATCATCACGCTCGGTGAGGGAGGAACGCCGCTGATCCCCGCGCCGGCGCTGTCCGCGCGCACCGGGGCGGAGGTATGGGTGAAGTACGAGGGCATGAACCCGACGGGGTCGTTCAAGGATCGCGGGATGACTATGGCCGTCTCGAAGGCCGTCGAGCACGGCGCGAAAGCGGTGATCTGCGCCTCGACCGGAAACACCTCGGCGTCGGCCGCGGCCTATGCGGCACACGCTGGAATCACGGCGGCCGTTCTCGTGCCGGAGGGCAAGATCGCCATGGGAAAGCTCGCGCAGGCGATCGCCCACAACGCCGAGCTGCTGCAGATCCGCGGCAACTTCGACGACTGCCTCGACATCGCGCGGGAACTCGCCCTCGACTATCCCGTCCACCTCGTGAACTCGGTCAACAATGACCGGATCGAGGGCCAGAAGACCGCCGCGTTCGAAGTCGTCGAGGTGCTCGAGGATGCGCCGGACTTCCACTTCGTCCCGGTCGGGAATGCCGGCAACTACACCGCCTACCACCGCGGTTACAGTGAGGAACTCGCGCGCGGAATCTCGACGAGACTCCCACGTATGTTCGGCTTCCAGGCCACCGGAAGCGCGCCGATCGTGCTCGGCCATGTCGTCAAGGATCCCGACACGATCGCGAGTGCCATCCGCATCGGAAACCCGGCGTCGTGGGAGCTTGCCATCGCCGCCCGTGAGAACAGCGACGGCTATTTCGGAGCGATCAGTGACGAGTCGATCCTCGAGGCGCACCGCATCCTCTCGGCCGAGGTCGGCATCTTCGTCGAGCCGGCCTCGGCGATCAGCGTCGCGGGGCTGCTCGAGCGCTCGGCCGCCGGCGAGATCCCGAGGGGCGCGCGCGTCGTGCTCACCGTGACCGGCCATGGTCTCAAAGATCCGCAATGGGCCCTGCGCCGCAGCGACGGAACAGAGGTCTCCCCGACCGTCGTCGGCAACGATGTCACAGAGGTGGCCGACGTTCTCGGGCTGTCAAAAGTTCCGGCATGAGCGCAGCCGGGACCGAGCCGAACGCCGCGATTGCGCCCCGTCGCTCGGTCACCGTCCGCGTCCCGGCGACCACGGCCAACCTGGGGCCGGGGTTCGACACCCTCGGTCTCGCGCTGTCGCTCTACGACGAGCTCGTCGTCACCGTCAGGGATCAGCCCGGCGTAGCCGTCGAAGTGATCGGCGTGGGCGCCGGCATCGTGCCGACCGACGAGACGAGCCTCGTCGCGAAGGCGATCGCCTACACCTTCGCCGCCTACTCGCAGCCGATGCCCGGGCTCGACATCGTGGCGCGCAACTCCATCCCGCACGGGCGGGGGCTCGGGTCATCCGGTGCCGCGATCGTCTCCGGCATCATGGCGGCGAAGGGCCTCCTCGACGGAATCGTCGATCTCGACTCGAGCGCGCTGCTCGCTCTCGCGACCGCCCTCGAGGGTCATCCCGACAACGTCGCGCCCGCCCTGTTCGGCGGGCTCACGATCGCCTGGACGACGGATGCCGGCCCGCAGCACAAGAAACTCATCGTGCACCGGGGGGTGTCACCTCTCATCGCCGTGCCGGAGGGCACCATGTCGACGGAGCTCGCGCGGAGCCTCCGCCCCACCTCGGTTCCGCACGAGGACGCCATCTTCAACGTGTCCCGTTCGGCGCTGCTGATCGCGGCCCTCATCCAGTCCCCGGAGCTTCTGCTCGCCGCGACCGAAGACAAACTGCACCAGAGTTACCGTGCGGCGGCGATGCCTGAGACGGAATCCCTCATCCTCGAGTTGCGCGCGAGGGGACTTCCCGCGGTCGTGTCCGGAGCCGGGCCATCGATCCTCGTGCTCTGCAGCGACCCGGCGCAACGCCTGCTCGCGGCCGAGCTCGTCGCGGCCCACGTCGGCACGCCCTGGCAGTCCCTGCTTCTGGCCGTCGACTTCAAAGGTGCTACAGTGACACTGCACCCGGTAGATAACGCGGCTTAGCCGTTCGCCCCGGGATGCATAAGCACTCGCTCAACACTCTCCCTCACACCCAGCATCACCTTGCCAGCTCCTCATTCTGAGGAACGCGCCGGAAGCTACGGCAGGCAGACCCGGCGGAGAGCCGCGAACGACAAGCTCTCCCGCAGGCCACCGTCGTACCGGCACAGAGCCGGAACTGCAAAGAATCTGTGAGGGGAAAGGAAACCCTCTTAGTGACAGACCTCACTGTCCGCGCCGCTGGCTCGGACTCGAGCGACTCTCTCGCGACACTGCGTATGCCCGAGCTTCTTGCTCTCGCTGCACAGGTCGGCGTGAGAGGCGCATCCAAACTTCGTAAAGGAGAACTCGTGGACGCAATCTCCGAGATCCAGGACAACACCACCACCCCGGCGACGGATGAGCCCACCGCGGCTCCCGTAGCCAAGAAGCGCGCTCCCCGCCGCGCGACGACATCGATCGTCGACGCCGGCTCGCTTGAGGCGCCGATCATCGACGCGCCGGCCAAGGAATCCCCCTCGGCTCCGGCTGCCGACACGGCGCCCGCTGCTGAGAAAGCTGCTCCGGCCAAGACGACGAGGCGTACCTCGGCGAAGGGCGCCGCATCGGTCGGATCGCCCGCATCCGACTCGCCGGCATCCGCAGAATTGGATGCCGCAGCCGAGGCGACGGCCGCGAAGATCGTCGCGCCGAAGTCGGCGACGACCAGAAGTTCCGCTCGCTCCTCGACGCGCCACGCAAACAAGGGCGAGACCGGCATCGACCTCATCCCCGGCCAGGAGGCCGGTCGCGAGGCCCGAGCCGATGGCGGAAGCGCGAGCGACCTCATCCCGGCGCAGGAAGCCGAGCGTGTCGCTCTGGCCGATTCGCAGCCGTCGATCAAAGACCTCGAGAGCGGTCTCGACCGTATTCCCGGCCAGGAGGCCTCGCGTCTCGCGCGCGCCGATGGCGGAGCTCCCGGAGACCTGATCCCCGGCCAGGAGGCGGAGCGTGGCGCCCAGGCCGACGGAGCCCAACAGCCAGACGGTCAGCAGCCAGACGGTCAGCAGGCAGACGCTCAGCCGTCGCGCAACTCTCGCAACCGCAACCGCAACCGCAATGATCGCCAGCAGGGTGACCAGGTCTCGTCAGATCAGGGTACCCAGCAGGCACAGGGCGACCAGCGCCAGAACAACGGTCGCAACCAGAACCGCAATCAGAACAACCAGAACAACCAGAACAACCAGAACAACCAGAACGGCAACGCCCAGAACAACCAGAACAACAACGGGCGCCAGCAGCAGCAGATCGAGCTGCAGGACGACGACGACCGCGGTGGCCGCAACCGGTACCGCGACCGCAAGCGTCGCGGACCGAACGGCAATGACGACTTCGAGCCGGAGCTCACCGAAGACGATGTTCTGATCCCGGTCGCGGGAATCCTCGACGTTCTCGACAACTACGCCTTCGTGCGCACGAGCGGCTACCTTCCGGGGAACAACGACGTCTACGTCTCTCTCGGCCAGGTCAAGAAGTACAACCTGCGCAAGGGTGACGCGGTCGTCGGCGCCATCCGCCAGCCGCGCGAGAACGACAACTCCGGTCGCCAGAAGTACAACGCGATCGTCAAGATCGACTCGATCAACGGATTGCCGATCGAGCAGGCCGCCGACCGGGTCGAATTCGGCAAGCTCACGCCGCTCTACCCCTCGGAGCGCCTGCGCCTCGAGACCGAGTCCGGCAAGCTGACGACCCGCATCATCGACCTCGTCTCGCCGATCGGAAAGGGACAGCGCGGCCTCATCGTCTCGCCCCCGAAGGCCGGCAAGACGCTCGTGCTGCAGGCCATCGCCAATGCCATCGCCAAGAACAACCCCGAGGTGCACCTCATGGTCGTCCTCGTCGACGAGCGGCCCGAAGAGGTCACCGACATGCAACGCACGGTGAAGGGTGAGGTCATCGCCTCCACCTTCGACCGCCCAGCCGAAGACCACACGACCGTCGCCGAGCTCGCCATCGAGCGTGCGAAGCGCCTCGTCGAACTGGGTCACGATGTCGTCGTGCTGCTCGACTCGATCACCCGCCTCGGGCGTGCGTACAACCTGGCCGCTCCGGCATCCGGGCGCATCCTCTCCGGCGGTGTCGACTCGTCGGCCCTCTACCCGCCGAAGCGCTTCTTCGGAGCCGCTCGCAACATCGAGGATGGCGGATCCCTCACGATCCTTGCCACGGCGCTCGTCGAGACCGGGTCCAAGATGGACGAGGTCATCTTCGAGGAGTTCAAAGGCACCGGGAACATGGAACTCCGCCTGTCGCGCCAGCTGGCCGACAAGCGCATCTTCCCGGCGGTCGACGTCAACGCGTCAGGAACCCGTCGTGAGGAGATGCTCATGGGCGTCGACGAGACGAAGGTCAACTGGAAGCTCCGCCGCGCACTCGCGGGTCTCGACACCCAGCAGGCGCTCGAGACGGTGCTCTCGCAGCTGAAGGACACCTCGTCGAACGTCGAGTTCCTCATGAAGATCCAGAAGTCGCTTCCGGGCACCGCAGGAACCAAAGAGGACTAGTCGATGTTCGAGTCAGTGAAGACATTGCTGGCCGAGCATGAGGGACTCCAGGAGCAGCTCGCTGACCCTGAACTCCATTCCAACCCGGCACGGTCGAAGAAGGTCAACCGCCGCTATGCGGAGCTGAGTCGTATCGTCGCGGCCTACAACCACTGGAACCATCTGACCGACGACCTCGCCGCCGCCACCGAGATGGCGGAGGACGATGAGTCGTTCGCCGCCGAGGTGCCGACGCTGCAGGCCGAACTCGACACGATCGAGGAACGCCTTCGGCGCCTGCTCATCCCGCGCGACGAGAATGACGGGCGCGACGTGATCATGGAGATCAAGATGGGGGAGGGCGGTGCAGAGTCGGCGCTCTTCGCTGGCGACCTTCTGCGAATGTACCTCCATTACGCGGAGTCGAAGCGCTGGAAGACCGAGATCATCGAGCAGACCTCGAGCGACCTCGGTGGCATCAAGGATGTCCAGCTCGCGATCAAGGGAAACTCCAGCGATCCGGCCGAAGGCGTCTGGGCCCACCTCAAGTACGAGGGCGGCGTGCACCGCGTGCAGCGGGTTCCAGCTACCGAGTCACAGGGGCGCATTCACACGTCGGCCGCCGGCGTGCTGGTCTTTCCTGAGGTCGACGAACCCGAAGAGGTAGAGATAAGCCAGAACGATCTCAAGATCGATGTCTACCGCTCGAGTGGGCCCGGCGGCCAATCGGTCAACACCACGGACTCCGCCGTTCGCATCACCCATCTCCCGACCGGCATCGTCGTGGCGATGCAGAACGAGAAATCGCAGCTGCAGAACCGCGAGGCCGGCATGCGTGTGCTTCGGGCCAGGGTGCTCGCCCGCC
>JANYGT010000240.1 GCA_025362355.1 Lacisediminihabitans sp.
GGCGATCGAGTCGAGGATGACCCCGAGCTCACCGGTGAGCTTCTCGATCTCGTCGGGGGTGAGCCCGATGCGTGCGAGGTTCGCGAGATGCGCGACCGTCTCGGTGGTGATGTCAGGCATAAATCTCCGAGGATGACGACGGGAGGGGGAAGCATCCAGTCTATTCGGAGGGTGAAGTCCGGAGGTTCTGCCGAGGATCGAGCCCGTGTCGCCGCCGAGATCGACGAGGCCTGTCGACGGGTCGGGTTCATCCAGATTCTCGGTCACGGCATCCCGACCGCGACGACGGACGCGTTCGCATCGGCGATGGATGGATTCTTCGCGCTCGACCTAGAGACGAAGAAGACGTTCATCGTGCCCGGCGGAAGCAACCGCGGTTTCACGCCCCCGAAGGCCGAGAGCCTGAGCCTGAGCCTCAGTCTCGGTGTGGAGTCCGCCACCCGGATGAACGACTTCTTCGAGGCTTTCAACGTCGGCGCCTCCGCGAGCGATTTCCCGGCCCTCGGCCTCGATCCTCACATCTACGCCGAGAATCTCTGGCCGGAGGTGGACGGCTACCAGACTGCGATCGAGGCGTACTTCAGCGAGGCCGCACGCGTCGCACGCAGCCTCACCGACATCTTCGCCGCGGCGCTCGGCCTCGAGGCAGGATTCTTCGACGCTGTCACCGACCATTCGATCGACGTGTTGCGCATGAACAATTACGCTCTCCCGCCCGGAAGCATCGATCTCGACGGAGACCTGATCGGCATGAGTGAGCACACCGACTTCGGCATCGTCACCGTGCTCTGGGCCGATCGGGTCAAGGGCCTTCAGGTGCTCGGCGAGGGAATCTGGCACGATGTCAGCCCGGCCGATGGTGCCCTTCTCATCAATCTCGGCTACCTCACGGCGCGCTGGACGAACGAGCGGTGGATGTCCACCCTCCATCGCGTCAAGCCACCCATCGTCGACGGCACGATCGCCCGTCGTCGCTCGGCAGCATTCTTCCACGACGGCAACGCCGACGCCACAATCACGACGATCCCCTCCTGTGTCGAGCCAGGCGCCGTGCCGCTCTACCCACCGATCACGGTCGGCGAGCACATCGCGCGGAAGCTCGCGGGATCGCGGGCGGGAACCCGAAACGAGTCCGCCGAGCGCGAGGCCGCCCGGGTGGTGGCCGCCGGAGGTTAGCACTCCCAGGCCGACCCGTATCACTTCCATACCGGGCTCGGACCGTAGCCTTCGAGAGCGTGCTACTGGGACGCGAGGGTGCGCTTCGCGTCGGAGATGGTGCCTGTCGAGACGAGCGCGCCCTTGTTCAGCCCGACGAGGGCGAGGTTGCGCATCGCCTGCGAACCCGCATCGAAATAGCCGAGGTGGCCGATGGCGGACGAGAGTTTCTTGTGCGTGATCGCATCGATCCCGCCCGCGACATCCATCGTGTGAGCGCCGAAGGATGCCGACCCCGGGTCGCTCCCATAGAAGGCCGTGTTGACCACCGGGTCCCAGGCGGCCTCACCGACGTAGACGTTGTCGTTCGTCACCGAGAGCTGGCGAGCGTTCTGGGCCGCAGAGCCGGGTGAACCGATCATCGCGAGCGCATCGACCGACACGCCCCCCTTCGCCAGCTCGATCATTGCGGTCGTCGAACCGTAGGAGTGCGTGACGAGCGACACGAACGGCTCGGATCCGGCGCGCACGGCCTTGACCCCCTCGATGGCATTGCCGAGGATGTCGGCACCTTGGTCGGCGCGCGCCAGCGAGGCGATGTCGAGGACGCCGGGGGTCGAGTATCCGATCCAGGCGACGGTTGCCGCAGTCTTCCCCTGGTACGACGGGTCGGATTTCGCCAGGATCTTCAGCCACCCGGCCTGCTCGGTGTAGAGATCCTGCGCGATGGTCGTCCAGTCGTACATCTGCCCCTGAACGGTGAAGAACATCCCGGGAACCAGATAGCTGACGTAGTCGGCGGTCGAGAGATCTCCGACGACCACGGCGGCTCTCGCGTCCCCCGCCGGATCGAAGGTCAGAAGCTGGCGAACAGGATCTTTCGCTGTCGTCTTCAGCGTTCGCTCGATCTGTCTGAGAATCTCGAGGTGGTGCCTCTCACCCACGATCTGGCCGCGACCGACACCCGACGCGAGCGAACGCTTCGCATCGGCGATGGATGCCGCGAGGAACACCCGATTGGCGGAATCCCGAACCGCGAACGGAATGCCGTCCAGGTTGCCGACGAGCTGCGGGGTGGATGTCGCGAGCGCCTGCTTCTGCGCTGCTGTCAGGCCGCCCCACACCGCGGTGACCACCGTCGCCTTCGGCGGGCTGGCGAGAAGCCTCGTGATGCTTGTCGGATTCGATTCGGCGAACGCAGCGAGCTGGTGCGCCGGCAACAACCCGAGCTGTTCGAACAGCTGGGCGCCGGACAGTTTCGGCAAGAGGCGCAGTTCGACCGGCGTGACCTGTACCCCACCGGCGCCCGCGGCGACCGGCACAGCCTGACCGCCGGCAGACCTCGGATCAGCGGCGTTGGCGGGGAGGGTGCTGTCAGCGGAGGTGACGGAGACGGAGGATGCCGTGGCGTCGGCGAGCACTCGGGGTGCGAGATCGAGGACAGACATCCCGAGCTTCGAGGTCGTCGGATCGGACGCCCTGCGAGCGAGAAGCGAGGGATCGATGGGCTGCACGATCGCGGTGGGGGCCGAACTGATTTCGTGCACAACGAAAGCCTCTGCCACGCCACTGAGGGCGACAGAGGTTACCGCTGCTAGGACAAACAGCACTGGGCATTCCCATCGTTATCGTCGATGCGGGGGTCATCGATGTAACGCAACATTGCATCTACCCCCAATATTAGGGGTGTACAGCTTATGCAGCCTAGCGTAAGGGCGGATTCCGGGCCCGCAATGGGGGCATTTTGTGTGCCGATGGATCAATCTGGGGCGTCAGCGGCGGTCGAATCCTGCTTTTCGGGGGCGTCGAGGTCGGCATCGTCGGCCAGGAACGCCGACGGCCCCTTCTCGAGAAGCATGGCGAACTGAGCCGCATCGATGATGCGGATCCCGAGTTCCTCTGCCTTTCCGAGCTTTGATCCGGCACCCGGTCCGGCCGCGACGAAGTCCGTCTTCTTCGAGACGCTGGATGCGGCCTTGCCTCCGGCGGCGATGATCGCCTCGAGCGCACCCTCCCTGGTGAACCCCTCGAGGCTGCCGGTCGCGACGACGGTGACCCCGACGAGAGGACCATCGGATGCCGCGGCCGCCCCGGGACCGGGGTGACCCGGTGTGAACAGCTGTACCCCGGCATCCGTCCAACGCTCGATGATCTCTGCATGCCAATCGATCGAGAACCACTCGATGAGGGCGTCCGCGATGATGCCGCCGACGCCGTCGACCGCCGCGAGTTCATCTCGGGTCGCTTCGCGGATCGCGGTCACGGATCCGAAGTAGTTCGCGAGCGCGCGCGCGGCAACCGGCCCGACGTGACGGATGCTGAGCGCCACCAGCATGCGCCAGAGCTCTTTCGTCTTCGCGAGGTCGAGTTCCGCGAGCAGCTTGTGCGCGAGGCTGGACGGCACGGAGTGAGCGTCACCGGTGAATCCGTCCGTGTCGGGATCGAATGCGCCGTCGGCATCCTTTCCGGTCAGCCTCCGCTTCCGGCGGAAGGGCGTCTCATGCTTGGGCGAGTCGTCGTCGTCGAGCTTCTGCAGCCCGGTCTCGTAATCCCGCACCACGACCCGGATCGGAAAGAGGTCGGCCATGCTGAGGGAGAACAGACCGGCCTCGGTGACGAGGGGCGGGTCGACCGGGAAGTCCGGCTGGGTCAGGGCAGACGCGCCGACCTCGCCGAGCCCCTCGATGTCGAGAGCGCCCCGGCTGCCCACATGCTCGACTCGCCCGCGGACCTGCGCAGGGCAACTGCGTGCATTCGGACAGCGGAGGTCGACATCGCCCTCTTTGGCGGGAGCGAGCAATGTTCCACACTCGGGACAGTGCGTCGGCATCACGAACTCGCGCTCGGTGCCGTCACGCAGTTCGACGACAGGGCCGAGCACCTCCGGGATCACGTCGCCGGCCTTGCGGAGCACGACGGTGTCTCCGATCAGCACGCCTTTCGCTCTGACCACATCCTGGTTGTGCAGCGTCGCCTGGCGAACCTCGCTCCCGGCGACCCGAACCTTCTGCATGACGGCGAACGGCGTCACCCGGCCGGTGCGACCCACGCTGACCACGATGTCGAGCAGCTTCGTGTTGACCTGCTCCGGCGGATATTTGTAGGCGATCGCCCACCGGGGAGCCCGGCTCGTCGCCCCCAACTCCTCGTGTAGTGCGAGCTCGTCGACCTTGATGACGATGCCGTCGAGCTCGTGCTCGACGCTGTTGCGATGGGCGCCGAAGTATTCGATGAACTCCGCCGCCTCCTTTGCGGTCTTAACCACGCGGAAGTGCGTGCTCGTCGGAAGCCCCCACTGCTTCAACAGCGCATAGGTGCCGGATTGCGAATCGATCGCCGCCCCGGTCTCATCCCTCGGCTGCGGCCACGCCCCTATACCGTGAACGAGCATGCTGAGCCGCTTGAGTCGGCGATGCATGCGATCGAGCGCGACCGCATTCTTGTTCTCGGCCACCTGCCGCAGACTTCCGGATGCCGCGTTGCGCGCGTTCGCGAAGACCCGCTCCCCCTCGGCGACCTGGTCGGCGTTGAGTTTCTCGAACACGTCGGTCTCGAAGAAGACCTCCCCGCGCACCTCGACGATCGGCGGATGCCCGGTGCCCTTCAGCCGCGTCGGGATGCTCGGAACGTAGGCGATGTTCTCCGTGACATCCTCGCCGACGACCCCGTCGCCCCGCGTCGCCGCTGTGACGAGCACGCCATTCTCATATCGCAAGTTGATGGCGAGTCCGTCGATCTTGAGCTCGCAGAGGTAGTCGACCCGTCGGCCTGAGTTGCGCTCGACCTTCGCCGCCCACTCCTCGAATTCCTCGAGGGAGAAGACGTTGTCGAGGCTCAGCATCCGCTCGGCGTGTCGAACCGGAGCGAACAGCGTCGTCTCCGCTCGACCGCCCACGGTCTGCGTGGGGGAATCCTGGCTCTGCAACTCCGGAAAGAGGCGCTCGAGTTCTTCGAGGCGCTGAAGCATGCGGTCGTATTCGGTGTCGGCGACGAGCACCTCATCGCGTTCGTAGTACGCGTCGCGCAGTTCGAGGATGCGGGTCGTCAACCCGCCGGCCTCGACCCCGGCCGCTTCCAGCGTCAGTTCTTCAGCTTTCTCAATTCTCGTCGCCACCACTCCAGCTTAGGGACGACCACCGACCCCGCCGAGTCCAGACGGAGGGTCAGACGCCGGCCGGCTCCGGGAGGCTCTGGGGCTGGAGGGCGGATACCGTACGGTCGATAGTGCACTGGCCGAGCACGCGTGTTCCCGCGTAGAGAACGGCGGTCTGGCCGGGCGAGACTCCGTTCAGAGGCTCGTTCGGCACGATGACGAGTTCTGGCGCACCTCGACGTACGCCGTCGTTCGGACTCGATCCGATTCGGGCGCGAGCCGGCACCGGATCCGAGTGCGCTCGAATCTGCACGGAACAGTCGAACGGCAGCGCGAGGTCAGGGGTGATCCCCGAGGCCGCCGGGTCGAGGCCGGCCCAGCTGAATGTGCCGCCGGCGATCTCCGCGATGTCGAGCGCCTCCTTCGGTCCGACGACGACCGTGTTGGTCTTCGGCTGCACCTCGAGTACGAAACGCGGCTTGCCGTCATCCGCCGGGAATCCGATGCTGAGTCCCTTGCGCTGACCGACGGTGAAGGCATGCGCACCCTCATGAGAGCCGATGACCGTTCCGCTTCGATCGAGGATGTCGCCCGTCTCGGCCCCGACTCGTTCCGCCAGCCAGCCGCGGGTGTCGCCATCCGGAATGAAGCAGATGTCGTGCGAGTCGGGCTTGTTCGCGACAGAGAATCCGCGCTCTGCGGCCTCGGCACGAACCTCGGCCTTCGACGGCGTCGCGCCGAGCGGGAACATGCTGTGGGCAAGCTGCTCCGTCGTGAGCACGCCGAGCACATAGCTCTGGTCCTTCGCCCACGCCGCCGCGCGGTGAAGTTCCTTGTTGCCGTGCTCGTCTGTCAGCACCGTCGCGTAGTGGCCCGTGGCGACGGCGTCGAACCCGAGATCCAGGGCCTTCTCGAGAAGCGCAGCGAATTTGATCCGCTCGTTGCAGCGCATACACGGATTCGGGGTTCGTCCCGCCGAATACTCGGCGATGAAGTCGTCGACGACGTCGAGCTTGAAGCGCTCCGAGAAGTCCCAGACGTAGTACGGGATGCCGATGATGTTGGCGGCTCGCTGCGCATCCATCGAGTCTTCGACGGTGCAGCATCCGCGGCTTCCCGTTCGCAGCGTTCCGGGCATGCGGCTCAGCGCGAGATGCACGCCCACCACCTCGTGCCCGGCCTCGACTGCGCGCGCCGCAGCGACGGCGGAATCCACGCCGCCACTCATCGCCGCCAGAACTTTCACGCAGACGAGTCTACGTGCGGCCGCGGTAACCCCTGCTGTGCACCTGAAACGCAGGAGTTACTGCCCCTGTAGAGCAAAACACCCCTTTTTTGCTCAAATCACCGAGAATCTCCTGCGTTTCGGGGAGGGCACAGTGCGCGGTCGGCTCCGTCGCAGTGATCGGAAGTTCAGGAGTTGTGACAGCCGAGTCGACCACATCGGTCCGAATCGGCACGTCGGCGAACCAAAGTCCTGAATTTCCGCGTGCGACCGAGGATTTCGGATGCGGCGGCACAGCCACCTACGACGACAGCGCCGGGCTCTCCAATTGCACCGTGACGACGGACTGGCCGACCTTCGACGCGTCGGCGCTGACGAGCAGGTACCACGACTTCTTCGTCTCCGTCCCGCTCGCGAGCGCGACGACGGTGGTGCCGGAGTCGGTGGTGTTGTGCAGCAGAACCCATCCGGAATGCTCCAGCACGGCGATCACCGACTGTGCGACCTGGCTCGGATCCGTCGACGGGGTTAGGGTGATCGTCCGAAGTACACCCCACGAATTCTTCGAAGAGTTACTGCCGGCGACGAGCACCGAATGGTTGTCGACGTAGACCAGCGACGACGGGATGATGAGTTCGTCGATGGCATCGGCGAGTCGTTCGGTCTCTGCCTTCGCCGAGTCCGCGGTCAGGGGCGTCGGCAGCACGGGCCGTAGCGCCGGGTCGGCGATCGTCGGGGTGGGCGTCGGCGACGTGGTGGGCGTCGCCGAGGTGGTGGTGCATCCGCCGAGAAGCAGGGCGACCGCCAGCATGATGGGCGCGAGTGCCTTACGCACGGATGCCCACCGCCCGATCCGAGAATCCGGCCCGGCTGGCTCGGGCGAACGCTGCGGGAAGCGCCGCGACGAAGGCATCGACATCGGCCTCGGTGGTCGTATGGCCGACGGTGATGCGAAGGGCCCCGCGCGCCTCGGCGTCAGAAAGCCCCATGGCGAGCAGCACATGCGACGACTCCGGGATACCGGCCTGGCAGGCCGACCCGGTCGACACCGAGACACCCGCTGCATCCAGGAGGAAGAGCAGCGAGTCGCCCTCGCAGCCGGGAAACGTGAAATGCGCATTGTTATCGAGGCGTTCGTGGGGGTCTCCACGCAGCACGGCGGAGGGAACGGCGGAGCGCACGCCGGCGATGACCCTATCGCGGAGCGCCGCGAGCGCAGGGGCCGGATGCCGCGCCGCGACCCCGAACGCGATGGCGGCCGGCGCATCCTGGGTTCCGGAGCGTACATCGCGCTGTTGGCCGCCACCGTGGATCAGCGGGACGACGGATGCCGCACGCGACAGCACCAGCGCTCCGATGCCGAGCGGCCCGCCGATCTTGTGGGCGGAGATGCTGACCGCGGCGAGGCCGCTGGAGGCGAAGTCGATGGGTAGATGCCGGTAGGCGGAGACGGCGTCGGCGTGCACCGGCACACCGTGAGCGGCGGCGAGTGCGGCGATCTCGGAGACGGGCTGGATCGTTCCGACCTCGTTGTTCGCCCAGAGAAGGGTCACAAGAGAGATGTCGTCGAAGGAGGAGAGTGCCTCGGTGAGCGCCGGGATCGAGACCCGACCACGAGCATCGAGCGGGATCCATTCGAGGATCGCTCCCTCGTAGTGCTCGAGCCATTCGACGGCGTCGATGGTGGCGTGATGCTCGCCGCGCGGCACAAGGATCCGCGGCCGCGCCACGCCGTCGTTCCGCGACCAGTACATGCCCTTGATCGCGAGATTCACGCTCTCGGTGCCACCCGACGTGAAGACGATCTCGATCGGATCGCAGCCGAGCGAAGCGGCGACCCGCTCGCGGGCCTCCTCGAGCACCCGCTTCGCGTTCTGCCCCTGGCTGTGGATCGATGACGGATTGCCGACGATGCCCAGAGCGGCCGTGTATGCATCGATCGCCTCGGGCAGCATGGGCGTGGTCGCCGCATGGTCGAGGTATACCGGCACGACAACTCCTCGAAACATAAGCGAAGCACGGACGATCTACTCTAGATCGCGTGCCTGAGACTGACCCGCTGACCGATCTGGGCGTTACCGTGACCGCGAGCGGCGGTTCGATCCGCGTCTGGTCGGCGAGCGCGACGGCGATCGAACTCTGCATCTTCGGGGCGAGGGACCCGAACTGGGTCGCCGACAGCGTGCAGCTGGTGAAGGATGCCGCGGGCGTCTGGGCCGGAAGCTCGCCGAAACTCGTGGCCGGTGCCTGGTACTCGCTGCGGGCCACCGGTCCGACCGGCCCGACCCACCGTTTCGATCCGACCCTCCACCTCATCGACCCGTACGCCCGCGGGCTCGCGCGCACGGCATCCGGAGATTGGCGTTGCTATGTGCAGGATGACGCCTTCGACTGGGCGGGTGCGACGAAACCGCGCGTGCCACTCGACCACACCGTGCTCTACGAGGCGCACGCACGGGGCATCTCCAAGCTCAACCCGGCCGTTCCCGAGGAGTTGCGCGGTACGTATGCCGGCCTCGCCCACCACACCGCGATCGACTACCTGAAGGATCTCGGCGTCACGACGATCGAGCTGCTCCCGGTGCAGCAGTTCGTCAGCGAGCAACGTCTCATCAAGCAGGGCCTCAGCAACTACTGGGGCTACAACACCCTCAACTTCTTCACCCCGCATGCGGCCTATGCGTCCCGAGAGGCCCAGTTCGGCGGCACCGGGGCGGTGCTCCGCGAGTTCAAGGGCATGGTCAAGCTGCTGCACGAGGCAGGCCTCGAGGTGGTGCTCGACGTGGTCTACAACCACACCGCGGAGGAGGGTGTCTCCGGCCCGACGACGTCACTCCGCGGCCTCGACAACGCGAATTACTACCGGCAGGATTCGGCGGGCGACTACATCGACGTGACCGGATGCGGCAACACCGTGAACTTCGCAACCGAAGCGTCACAGCGACTGGTGCTCGACTCCCTCCGCTACTGGGCCAACGAGGTGCAGGTCGACGGCTTCCGTTTCGACCTCGCTGCGACGCTCGGGCGTGACGCCGAGGTCAACTTCGATGCGCATCATCCGCTGCTCGAAGCGATCGTGAACGACCCACAGCTTGAGGGCGTGAAGATGATCGCCGAGCCCTGGGACGTAGGGATGGGCGGCTGGCAGGTCGGCAACTTCATCGAGGGCTGGTCGGAATGGAACGACGACTACCGCGACCGCACGCGCAACTTCTGGCTGACGGATATCGGCTCGGCCCGTGCGAACGGAGTCGCGCCGATCGGCATCGGGCAGCTGGCATCCAAGCTGTCGGGATCGGCCGGAGTGTTCTCGCAGGCGCGCGGCCCGCTGGCCTCCGTCAACTTCGTCACCGCACACGACGGCTTCACTCTGGCCGACCTCACCGCGTACAACCAGAAGCACAATCTCGGCAACGGTGAGAACAACCGCGACGGAACCGACAACAACCACTCGTTCAATTACGGTGTCGAAGGGCCGACTCACGACGCGACGATCCTCAGTGCGCGGGAGAAGGCCATCCGCAACCTGCTCGGCACTCTGCTGCTCTCCGCCGGGCTGCCGATGATCACGGCGGGCGACGAATTCGGTAGAAGCCAGCGTGGGAACAACAACGCGTACTGCCATGACAGCGAGCTCACCTGGCTACCGTGGGAGCGGGAAGACTGGCAGGACGAACTGCTGCTCGTCTCCCAGAAGCTGCTGCGGCTGCGACGCGAGAACCCGGCGCTGCGACCCGTCCGATTCGGGATCTTCGGCGAGACGGTGCCCTCGGCGACCCAGATGGACTGGTTCAACAAGGAGGGGCTGACGATGTCGATCACCGACTGGGACTCGCCGACCGAGCGCACGCTGCAGTATCTCGCGGCATCCACTCCCGAGTTCGAGGAGTTCAACCGCATCCTGCTCATCGTGCACGGGCTCGAAGACGAGGAGACGGTCTGCCTTCCGCAACACGCCGGCGTGGATTCGTACGAGCTGCTCTGGAACAGCGCCGACGATGGCGCGACGGCGGAGACGCACGCGCCTGGCACGGAACTCGTGATGGCGCCGGCGTCGATGCAGCTTTTCCGCGCCCTTTAGCGCTCCCCTGGCCTCTGAAAACGCAGGAGATTCTCGTTATTTCGAGCAAAAGGTGCCCCTTTTGACAGGAATCCCGCGATACTCCTGCGTTTTCGGAAAGCGGATGACCGGGCCGTAGCCTTGGCCTATGGCAGGCACCCCGGCGACCGTCGCGTTGCGCGCTCTCGGCATCGCGTTCGTCGAACACGAATACGCGCATGACCCGACGGTGACCGCCTTCGGGATCGAGGCCGCCGAAGTGCTGGGGGTCGAGCCCGCGCGGGTGTTCAAAACCCTGATGACGGATGCCGACGGCACTCTCGTCGTCGGTATCGTGCCGGTCACGGGCCGGCTCGACCTCAAGGCGATGGCAGCGGTGGTCGGCGCGAAGAAGGCCGAGCTGGCCGATCCGAAGGTCGCGGAACGCCGCACCGGCTACGTCATCGGCGGGATCAGTCCGCTCGGTCAGAAGATGTCGCATCCGACGGTGCTGGATGAGACTGCCGAACTCTTCGAAACGATCTACGTCAGCGGCGGTCGACGCGGTTTCGACATCGAGCTCGCACCGGCGGACCTGGCGCGCGCGACATCCGCGATTCTCGCCGCGATCGCCCGCGACTGACTACACGGATCACCCTTCCCGGACCGCCTGCACCGGACCGCCGTCACCTCACCCTGCGGGGTTTCCGGACTCGGAGGCCAGTAGATCAGGGCGACTCGCGCGTCTTCGTCTGTTTCGCGCGACGAGCACCGACGATCGCGCTGACCACCGTGTATCCGGCATAGATGAAGAGCAGCGACGCAATGGCCGGAACGATGAATGACCGGTTCTGGCCGTTGACGAAGTTGTTGACGTAGCCGAGTAGCGGAAGCGAGTACCAG
>JANYGT010000284.1 GCA_025362355.1 Lacisediminihabitans sp.
GATCTCGTGCACCGTGATCTGGTTTGCGACCATCGGATCGCGCCGTTTGTGGATGATCGCGAGAGGGACGCCGAGCTTGTCGCTCCAGACATCCGCAACCTTGACGCGTCCCATATCCGGGCTGACGACGGTGAGGGTCGCGGGGTCGAGGCGCTCCTGGAAGTGCTTGAGCAACACCGGCATTGCGAACAGGTGGTCGACCGGGCCGTCGAAGAACCCCTGGATCTGGGCGGCGTGCAGGTCGACGCTCATGATGCGGTCGGCTCCGGCCGCCTTGAAGAGATCCGCGACGAGACGCGCGGAGATCGGTTCGCGACCGCGGCCCTTCTTGTCTTGCCGCGCATACGGGTAATAGGGCGCGACAACAGTGATGCGCTTCGCCGACGCCCGCTTCATCGCGTCGACCATGATGAGTTGCTCCATCAGCCACTCGTTGATCGGGCGGGTGTGGGACTGGATGACGAAGGCATCCGCACCGCGAACACTCTCGTCATAGCGGGCGTACACCTCGCTCGACGCGAAGGTGCGCGCGTCGGTGTGCACGAGATCCGCGCCGAGTTCCGCAGCGATATCGATCGCCAGCTGCGGATGCGCCCGCCCCGAAACGATGACTAGACGCTTTTTTCCCGAAGCGGTGATCTCGGCCACGGAGCCTGCTCTCTGATTCTTGTTCTTTTGTGGGAGCTTGTGGACGTCGAGAGTCAGTTTTCGTCTTCCGCCGCGGCCGCTTTCGCCGCTTCGGTACCCGCTCGATTCTTCTCGGTCCAGCCAGCCATGTTGCGCTGGGGAGCCACACTGATGGCGAGGGCTCCGGCCGGCACATCTTTGCGCACGACTGCTCCCGCTCCCACCTTTGCTCCGTCCCCGATTCTAACCGGCGCGATAAACGCGTTGTGCACGCCGGTATGCACGTGGGAGCCGATCTCGGTGCGATGTTTGGCGAGATCGTCGTAGTTCGCGGTGATGCCGCCGGCGCCGATGTTGGTGCCCTCGCCGATCGTCGCGTCGCCGATGTAGCTGAGGTGCGGAACCTTCGCGCCCCGCCCGATGTGCGAGTTCTTGATCTCGACGAAGGTGCCGATCTTGCCGTCGTCGTCGAGGTAGGTGCCCGGCCGGAGGTAAGCGAAGGGGCCGACGAGCGCGTTTTTCCCAATGACGGCGAGGGTGGCATCCGTCCTCTTGACGATCGCGTTCTCGCCGATCTCGCAATCGACTAGGGTCGTCTGCGGCCCGATGATCGCTCCGCGCTCGATCACCGTCGCGCCCTTGATCTGGGTGCTCGCCAGCAGCTCGACGTCTTCGGCGATGGATGCCTTCAGGTCGATCCAGGTCGTCTCCGGCTCCTGGATCGTCACGCCGGCCAGCTGCCATCCGCGCACGATGCGGGCGTTCAACTCTGCGGCCGCGGCCCCGAGCTGCACGCGGTCGTTGATGCCGGCGACGAGCCAGTGGTCGGCGACCGGAACGGCCTCGATGCTGGCGCCGGATGCGCGGATGACGGCCGCGGCATCCGTCAGGTACATCTCCGCCTGCGAGTTGTCGGTGCCGATCCCCTTCAGCGCGCCGTGGAGGGCGCCAGAGTTGAAGACGTAGACCCCGGCGTTGACCTCGGTGATCGCCCGCTGCTCGTCGGTGGCGTCGCGCTCCTCGACGATGGCCTCGAAGGATCCATCTGCCCCACGGATGATGCGGCCGCCGCCCGTCGGATCGTCGAAGTATGCGCTCAGCATCGTCAGCGCGTTGCCGGCGCGCTCGTGTGACTCGATGAGTCCGGCCACGGTCTGCGCGTCGAGAAGCGGAACGTCGGCGCTGAGCACGACGATGTGCCCCTCGAAGTCGCCGGGCAGCCCCTCGAGTGCGACCTGCACGGCACGCCCGGTGCCGGGGATCTCGTCCTGGTCGACGACGATCACGCCGGGATGCTGTTCGGTGACCACTGCGGAGACGGCATCACGCTCGTGCCGCACGACGACGGCGATGTGGGTGGCACCGAGTTCACCCGCGGTGGCGAGCACGTGGCCGACGAGGCTGAGGCCGGCGAGTTCGTGCAGCACCTTCGGCTTCTGCGACTTCATTCGGGTGCCCTGGCCGGCGGCGAGGATGATGACGGCGGTGTCTGGCATAAGACCAGTTTGGCGCACCTTGGCACCGACCCGCTTCACGATCACGCCTCAGGGTCAGGATCCGATGCACTCGGTCATCGCAGGGCTCGAACCGGGCGTGATCTATGCCGACCAGACGTCGTTTGGTGAACTGATTCTGACCTTTCGTCACCGCGTCGTCTCGATGCCGGCCGGGCTGACCTCGCACTCCTCAATACCGTCTCGATTGCGAACCTCACCTCATCCTGAAGGGCGACCGGCAGTTGCTTTGCAGCCTGTCCAGTTTTCGAGAACGCGCCTGAATACGCCACGGAATCACCACGGCCTCACGATTAAAGTCAGCCACTCTAAGTATTTCGCGAGAAGGAGCGAGTCGCGCGGTAGCTCCTGTGAGACCTCGCTTCGACGCAAGTCATCAAGTTCGCGCATTATGTACGTTTTGCCTTACACTGACGACATGACTGAAATTGCGATTACGGATGCGCGGGGGCGTCTCGCGTCGATCATCGATACGGCAAAGCGCGAGCCGGTGTATCTGACTCGCCGGAACCGCCCCGTCGCGGCGATCATCGATACTGACCAGCTCAACAAGCTCATCGAGGACTCCGAGGAGCTCGCCGACATTCGGGCAGTCGATGAGGCTTGGGAGGAAACAGCGCGGCTTGGTGAGACACCCATTCCTTGGGAGGAAGTAAAGCGTGACCTCGGACTGTCGTGACCTACACGATTCAGATTTTTCCCGTCGCGAGCAGAGCTATCCGCAAACTTCCCCCGGAGGCAAAACGTCGCGTGCAAGCGATGATCGAGCTCCTCGCTGAAGACGCCCGCCCCCCGGCGGCAAAGAAACTCACCGCTCGCCCTGAGTGGCGTGTCCGCAGCGGTGACTACCGTGTTCTCTACCGGATAGAAGACGCAGTACTCACGGTCATCATCGTCGAAGCCGGCCACCGCCGCGAGATTTACCGGCGCCAATAGAGGTGTCGTGCTCGGTCGTGTCGGCACTCCAGTCGTGTCGGTACTCACGTGTGATCGACCTCCGGCCGCCCACAGGGCCTTTTCGGCATTTCGCGCTGAAGAGGAGCTCGGCACTCACGTGTGATCGACCTCCGGCCGATCGCGCTCCGCAGAGCGGAGCAAGAGAAAAGGCCCACAGGGCCTTTTCGGCATATCGCGCTGAAGAGGAGTTCGCACTCACGTGTGATCGACCTGCGGCCGATCCTGCTCCGCCTCCAGGACTCGAACCTAGACCTAACAGCTCCAAAGGCTGTCGTGCTGCCATTACACCAAGGCGGACCGCGCGAACGCGCGCCGTCAAGTCTGCCAGACCGGTCCGCACTTCGTTCCCTCGTCGGGCGGGACAGCGATAATGGTCGGATGCCCGCACACGACGAAGTCGACCGCATCGTCGGCGCGTGGCGACGCGAACGTCCTGATCTGGAGTTCGCCCCGCTTCAGGTGCTGTCGCGTGTCGACCGGCTGTCGAAGCATCTCGACCGGGCACGCCGGGCGGCCTTCACGGCATCCGGGCTCGAGTCGTGGGAGTTCGACGTGCTCTCCGCCCTCCGGCGAGCCGGAGAGCCGTATGAACTCAGCCCGAAAGCCCTCCTCCAGCAGACGCTCGTCTCGAGCGGCACCATGACCAACCGCATCGACCGTCTGGTGGAGCGCGAGCTGGTCGAGCGACGCACTCATCCGAACGACGGGCGGGGCATCCTCGTGTCCATGACGCCCGAGGGCCAGTCGAGAGCGGATGCCGCGATCAGCACCCTTCTCGTCTCAGAAGCCGAGCTGCTCGAGGCCCTTTCCGCGCCCGAGCAGGAACGTCTCGCGGCGCTGCTTCGCAAGCTCAGCCTCGACTTCGACTAGGCAATCGCGGGCGCCCGCGCGAGTCAGAGGTCGGGGTCGATCGATGTGCGGATGTCGAGCTCGGCGGCCAGCGCCGCAAGCGACGACGTGAGTTGCGTGCGCTCCCGCGCCCCGAGCACGTGTGCGGAAACTTCGATGAGTGCCGTGAAATCGCGATGCATCTCCTCCATGAGCAGATGGGCGGCTGGCGTCAGTTCGAGGTAGAGGCTCCGGCGGTCGGCCGGGTTGCCAACGCGCTGGATGAGTCCGCCCTCGACGAGCCGAGTCGAGATCGCGGTGATCGCACCGGTGGTCATGCCGAGCAGCTCCGCCAGCGCTTTCGGCGTGATTCGCACGACTTCGGCGATGCGGAAGAGAGCACGCAATTCACTCGCCGAGACGTTCGCCTTCTTGGCGATCCGGTGTCGGTTGCGGTCGAGGGCCCGCAGGAAATCCAGCGATGCCGCCGGAAGCCCGCCGAGCGAGTGAGCTCTGCCGGGAACGGCATCCATCGAGTCTCCGAATCGTGTGGCCAGTCAGACGGTGAATTCGCCTCGCATGAGGGTACACGAGACAGCGAATAGTCGCCCGAATGAAATTGTCAAGGGGTTAGTAATTGAGTGTTTGAGAAGCTTACGTTCTGTAGTAACTAGAAAAGCCGTTTCCACTGGGAAACGGCACAACACAACCCATTTCAATGGAGAACCTCGTGATACCTAATGCGCTGACGCAGGGTCAGTTCGAAACCGTCTACAACTTCCTCTCGCTTGTCATCGTCTCCCAACTGTTCACCGCAGTGTTCCTGCTGATTTCGCTCCCGCGCATCCTGCCTCGTTACCGACAGGCGATCACGGTGGCGATCATCGTCTGCGGGATTGCGGCGTATCACTACTTCCGCATCTTCGACTCGTTCAAGGGTGCGTTCGTGACGAAGTCGGTCGGTGGAACGGGAACGTACACGCAGGCAGCCGGCGAGGGGTTCAACGAGGGCTATCGCTATGTCGACTGGTTCCTGACCGTGCCCCTCCTGCTCGTCGAGCTGGTGGCGGTGCTGGCGCTGGCCCGCTCCGTGCAGAACAAGCTTCTCGTGCGTCTCGTTCCGGCGGCCGCCCTGATGATCGCCCTCGGATATCCGGGAGAGATCAGCGGCGACAACGGACTCCGCGGACTGTTCGGCCTGCTGTCGACCATCCCGTTCCTGTACATCCTGTTCGTGCTGTTCGTGCAGCTCAGCAAGTCGCTGAAGGACCAGCCGGGCTCGGTACGCGGAACGCTCAGTCGCCTGCGCTTCCTGCTCCTGCTCTCGTGGGGTGTCTACCCGATCGCGTACCTCCTGCCGCTTCTCAACATCAGCGGTGCGGATGCCTGGGTGCTGAAGCAGGTCGGATACTCGGTGGCCGACATCGTGGCAAAGGCCGTCTACGCGCTGATCATCTTCCAGGTCGCGAGGGCGAAGTCGTACGACGACGACAACACCTTCGCATCGACGGAGCTGTCTCGGGAAGACGCATCGGCGATGCGCCGCTAGCCGATCCTGCTGGGAACTCGTGGCCACCCCGTGCAGCAGCCGGGGTGGCCACTTCCGTTCAAGGTGAGAAGCGGCGGGAGTGGATGTCGCCCTCATCCAACCGACACTTGTCTAGTTATGTAGATATAGACATACTTGAGGCATGTACGATCTCACTCGGGCGACACCGGCGACAGCCGATGTGCTCGGCGTTCTCCTCGGCGCCGGCGAACCGGTGTGGGGGCTGCTGATCGCCAAACAGGCTGTCCGGCCGACCGGAAGCGTCTATCCGATCCTCGCGCGACTGGAGTCGGCAGGCTGGGTGGTGTCCGAGTGGGAAGAAGACGATGAGCGACGGGGAGCGCGGCGGCGACTTTACAGACTCACAGCCGAGGGGGCGGATGCCGCGACCGCGATGGTGTCGAAACTGCGGGCGGCTGTGACCAGCCGACCCATCGGCGCGAGCCCGATCTGGGTGACCTCGTGATGACACTCACCGGCGCGGTCATCCGGCTCCTGACACTGTCTTTCGGCGGAGTTGCTCGAGCCAGATATCGCGAAGAGTGGCTCGCCGATGCTGCCGACGGATCGGAGATCGGGATAGGCCGCCTGCGGGTCATCGCCGGTGCCGCACGTTTCGCACTTCTCTCGACGGCGCCGGTCGGCACCGGTCCGACTTCGATCTACACCCGTCGGGATGTGAGGCTGGTACTGGCCTGCGGTCTCGGTTCAGTCGCGATGATGGTGCCCGCCGGACTTGTTTTCCTCCCTGCTCTCGCACTCGCGATTCTCGGATTCGTCGGTGTTGTGGTGACGGCAGCGGCGATCATGTCGCGCAGAACTTCTCGCCTCGGCTGGGTCTGGTCTTCGGTGATCGCCGGGGTGGTCTTTATCGCGTCGATCATCACCTACTGGGCGTTTTGGGGAGCAGCGTTCGACTTCGCCGACGTTGGGCAGCCGATTCCTGCCGCCATCGCCACCGGTTCTGAGTTCGCGCTCATCACCGGCGAAGTCGCCGGCGCGATCCTCGTCGCTGTTGCGATCGCCCTTCAGGTCGGTTCGGGATTGCTGCCGAAGGCTCCGCGGACTGCGTCAGCGATGGACGGACAGGTGCGCTAGCGCGACGTGACCGTCACCGTCAAAGTCGATAGGTAGACGCTGGCCGGTTTATCCGCGGGAGACACCAGCGTGAGAAGTCCCGAGAACCGGGACCTTCCTGCGCCGTGGCCGCCGCCGGCCGAGGCCATAGTGGCGGGGTAGAGCGCACGGCCCGCGCTCTGGTCGGTAGCCGACACGATTCCCTCGGGAACGTCGCCGATGATCTGAGGCCTCAACCCGACATTCGACTTGTCGATGACGATCGCGGGATTCGACTGATTGACGAAGTCAGCCACATTCACCACGAGGTCCCATCCAGGTCGACTAACCCACCGCGTATCGAGCACCGTGAAGTCCGGGAGTTCAGCCTGTGACACTGAGCGGCCATCCACAGAGTACGGAGCACCGAAATCGGCGACGGTCATCAGCCCGCTGATCAACTGCAGGTCGCCATCGTCAGCCGCACCGGTGGTGACCCTGAGATGGATTCCGGCGCGGGTGACACCTGCGGGGTCGACACCACCGGGAGCCATATCAGCCGCGGCGGGCGGTGCGGCGCTTCTCAATAACAGGGTGTCGGAATTCGTGTCACCGGGGACGAAATTGGAACTCGAGCAGCTGGTGATATCGGCGATCGTGGTTTCTAATCCAGGGATTCGCGCGAGCTGACCGAGCGCGGCCGAGACGAGATTCCGCGGAAGCGGGGCGTACCCGCGGCCGCCGGCGGCCGTCTGACCCTCGCAGAGAATATAGTTTCCGAAAGCCCGGAGCGCGGCACCCTTCGCCTGCGCGAACAGAGCCGTCGTCACCGTCGGTGCGATGAGGTAAGCGACGCCCGATAGCGGATAGGACCGGGAATCCGTGTTGGCGTACACATCATCGAGAACGAGTGTCGGAGGAGCGCCGGCGGTCGTGCCGGGGTCGTAATGCGCGCGGGAGAGAGCAACCGCAATCGCGTTCGCTGTAGGTGCCACATAGAAGCCGGCCGCATTCAAGATCTTGGCCACGGGAAACCCAGAGCTCAGGGCATAAGAATTCTCCACGTAGGTGATCGCCCCATCGGCATAGCTCTGGCTAACGTACCCCGCGACACCGAGCGATCCGCTTGCGGTCTTCGCGAACAGGGTGGGGGGATACAGCGCAACCGGTGCGCTCTGGCCGGCGAATGCGGTCCACGTCTCTGGGTGCTGCTTCGCCATCCACGACGTGAAGGCCAGCGTGGATCCCGAGGGGTCTGCGCGCACGACCGGCAGGATCGTGCGGTCAGGCATCATCAGGCCCGGGTTGTCCGCTTTCAGTTGCGAATCATTCCAGTTGACGATCGCACCGGTGAATATCTTCGTGATCGATGCTCCGCTCAGGCGAAGAGTGGTCACCGGGCGACCGTCGATCCTCAGGTTGTACATGAGCGCCGTGCCGCCGGCCACGACAGGCACGGAGGTGTACTCGAACGATGGAGAGGGCTGGCCACTCCCTCCATCGATCGGTGATCCGTATGGCGTCTCGCTGACTGCGAAATCCGAGCGGCCGGCGGAGAAGTCCTGCTCGGCACCGGCAGAACCGATACCCGCGTAATCGACCGTCTGGCCGGAGTTCGCCGCCACGTCCCTCCGCCACACGTCGAGGACGCCCTGTGGCCAGGTCGATCCTTCCCCCGAGATCGCTGGAAGGGAGGTTGCCGATGCGATTGCACCACCGTCGAGCACCGAAACGGCAGTGAGGACGGCCACGATCGCAAGCGTGATCCACCGACGTCGAGGCGACTCACGATCCACGCCAGGAGCCCCCCTCTGCCAGTCGAACATTCGTCTAGCCGAACCGCCCGCCGACGTAGTCGGCCGTGCGCGAATCGATGGGGCTGCCGAACATTGCCGCAGTGGAGCCATACTCGACGATTCCTCCCGGTGTTCCCTGCGAAGCGAGAAAGAACGCGCACTGTGTCGAGACGCGCTGCGCCTGCTGCATATTGTGGGTCACGATGACGATGGTGACCTCGTCGGCGAGCTCCAGCATGGTCTCCTCGATCACCCGCGTCGAGGTCGGGTCGAGTGCCGAACATGGCTCGTCCATGAGCAGGATGCGCGGCCTCACCGCGAGCGAACGCGCGATGCACAGCCTCTGCTGTTGTCCTCCGGAGAGCCCCCCACCCGGCGCTCGCAGGCGATCCCGCACCTCTTTCCAGAGGCCCGCCTTCGTGAGGCTGCTCTCTACCAGGAAGTCCCGCTCATCCCGTGAGGCTCGAAGGCCGGTGAGCTTCAGCCCCGCCACCACGTTGTCATAGATCGACATCGCCGGAAACGGGTTGGGCTTCTGGAACACCATCCCGATATTCTTCCGTGCGTCGACCAGCTTGCGGTCGGCGTCGTAAATGTCCTGGCCGTCGATCAGCACCTCGCCGGCGAGACTTGCCGAGGGAACGAGCTCGTGCATGCGATTCAGGATGCGGAGAAAGGTCGACTTACCACAGCCCGACGGCCCGATCAGCGACGTGATCACCCCGGCAGGCATGGTGAGCGAGACCCGGTCGAGCACCTGGTGATCCCCGAACCAGGCAGAGATGTTTCGTGCCTCGAGTGCGGCAAGCGGGGCGACCGGAGTCGGCACCGCCTGCCGCACCCGATCTTCCGCGCGCGGCGGTGGCGGCGCAGGCAGCGCGAACGACACATCGGCGCCAGCATCCTTCTTCCACCAGGGAAAATTCTGGCCGAGGATTCGCGTCGGAAACGTGCGCGGGGAGACCGAGAAGACATCGGTCGCAAGACCCGTCGGCGC